>CAMLNH010000014.1 GCA_946481355.1 uncultured Curvibacter sp. | reverse complement strand
CCGCCAGACCATGATGTTCAGCGCCACCTTCGCGCCGCGCATCCAGCAGCTGGCCATGCGCGTCATGCACGACAACGGTTCGGGCGTGAAGAAGGTGCAGGTCGATTCCCCGCAGGAGAAGCACGCCAACATCAAGCAGGTGCTGTTCTGGGCCGATCACGCCCAGCACAAGCGCCAGCTGCTCGACCACTGGCTGCGTGACGCCGGCATTGACCAGGCCATCGTGTTCGCCAGCACCCAGGTGGAGTGCGACGGTCTGGCCAACGATCTGCAGCAGGACGGCTTCTCTGCCGTGGCCCTGCACGGCGCCCTGAGCCAGGGCCTGCGCAACCGCCGCCTGATGGCGCTGCGCCAAGGCCAGGTGCAGATTCTGGTGGCCACCGACGTGGCCGCACGCGGCATCGACGTGCCTACCATCACCCACGTTTTCAACTTCGGTCTGCCGATGAAGGCTGAGGACTACACGCACCGCATCGGTCGTACCGGCCGTGCCGGTCGCGACGGCCTGGCCGTGACCTTTGCCGAGTTCCGCGACCGCCGCAAGATCTTCGACATCGAGGCCTACAGCAAGCAGCCCTTCAAGGCCGAGACCATTCCTGGCATGGAGCCCAAGCAGCGTTTCCCCGACGGTCGTTCGGAGCGTTCCAACTTCGGCGGCCGCAACAGCCGTGGCGGCAATGACGGCTTCTCGCGCGATCGCAAGTTCGGCGGCGGTGGCGCCCCCCGTGGCGGTTTTGGCGGTGGCAACAGCCGCGGTGGCGACTTCGGTGCCCCGCGCGCTGGCTTCGGCGACCGCAACGCCCGCGGCCCGCATCAGGGGCGTGATGGTGCTTACCAGAACCGCGGTCACGAGGGCGCGCCGGAAGGCCGCAGCTACGAACGCAAGGGCGGTTTCAACGACCGCTACGCCGGCGACGGTCGTCGCGAGGGCGGCGCACCGCGCGGTGATTTCGCGCCGCGCCAGGACCGTGGCGAGGGCAAGTCGTCCTTCGGCAGCAAGCCCGTTTATGCCAAGCCCGCTGGCGGCTACGCCAAGCCGGCCCATGCCGGTGGCGGCAAGCCCTTTGTCGCCCGTGAGGGTGGCAAGCGCGCACCGCGCCCGGCACGCTGATCGATTCCGTTCGTCAGAGCAACCCGCCCGCAGTGATGCCGGCGGGTTTTTTCATTCCAGTCGCAGGCTGTCGCCGTCGCTCACCAGCCGCTTGCCGGGTGGTGCGATCAGCCAGGCGCGTGCGGCTTCGGGGGCTAGGCCGTAGGTGATGCTGACGCTGTGTGTCTCGTCACGGCCTGCGCCATGGCCACTGGTTTCTCCAAGGGCGGTATAGATCAGCTGCGCCTGGCGCCCATCGCTGCAGCGCAGGGACACCATGCCCCCCGTGCTGCTGGTGTAACGCATGCTGCCCATGCAGCTCAGGGCCGGTTCTTCCTGGCTGCGCAGTTGCACCGTGGCGCTGCGGTCGGTGTAGAGCAGCACGTCACCCGTGAGCACCCGTTCGCCGATCACCGCGAGTGCGGGCGCCGGCGTGGCCAGGGCACGCATGGTGGCGTCGTTGAGCGCCGCGCAGCCACCGAGCAGCAGGGGCAGGCTCAACAAGAGCGTGGGGGCACAGGCACGGTTCCTCATGATGTCTGCATCATAGAATACCGTCCGCAGCGGGCGCGAGACCCGACGCATTCCAGAAGAAAGAGACGTCGTATGGACCATGAAACCACCATGCCCGGGCTGCTGACGCGGCCGGCCGCACTGGAGCCTCATACCCACCGGCCCCGGCCTGTCTCGGGCCGCTACAAGCTGGGCTTCGTTCTGGTGGCGCTGGCCTTGCTGGGGCTGGCCTGCTATTTCAGCTGAAGCCCGGCGCAGGGTGACCCTGCCGCGGGTTCAGGCTTCGGCCAGGCGGGCGGCTGCGCCACGCTTGCCGAGCTTGCGTACCTCGGCAATGCCCTGCATCTGGCTGGCCCGGGGCTTGGACTGGCCCTTTTCCCAGTGGTAGATCGTCTGCAGTGAAACGCCGAGCAGCTTGCCCATGTCGGCGGCCGACAGCCCCAGCTTCTTGCGCAGGCTCGCAAAGCCGTCAGCGCGGAAGCGCCGTTGCGGCGCCTCTTGGCCGGTCTCGGCCGCAGCTGCGGCCGGCTTGGCCTTCTTCAGGCGCGCGATCAGGCGGTCCTGTTCGGCCAGGCGGCGCTTGAGGGCCGCAATGTCGCTGCGGTACTGGGTCGAGGCCTTCTTCAGGGCCTGGGTTTCGGCGCGGATCTCTTTGCGGGCGATGCGGGAGATTTCTGATTTCAGGAAGCTTGCAATATTGGCCATGTCGGTCCTTGCTGATGCGATGCCCCGCCATCTTACAGAGTGCCGGCCCCGGTGGGGTGGCCGCACGCGGCCCGAGGCGGGGCTCAGGGTGTCAGCAACTGGCGCAACACCCGCTGGACCACGGGCTTGACGGCTTCCTTGTCCATCCTGGGCATGGAGATGCTCTGGTTCATCAGACCGTTGAATATCGCGCCGATGACAACGGCGCGCGCGCCGATCTCCCCGGGGGCCAGCGCCGCGGCCTGGTCGCCCAGCGCCTTGCGCACATAGCCTGCCGATTTCTCGTGGATGACGGCTTCGCTGGCCTGCACCACGGCGGCCAGCTTGGGATTGCGACAGGCCTCGGCCAGCACCTCGATACTCAAGGCCGGGTCTGTCATTTCGTTGGTCCCATCGATGCTCTGGTCCACCCAGTGCAGCACGTCCTTGAGCAGGTCCTCGGCCTGTTCGCCCTCGGAGATGCTTTGCACGATCTCGTCACGGTCACGTTCGACGATGGCCGCGATGATCTCGTCCTTGTTCTCGAACAGGTTGTAGATGTGCCCCGGGCTCATGCCCGCGACCTTGGCGATCTCGGCCATGCTGGCGCCATGAAAGCCGCTGCGGCGGAAGCACTCGGCGGCCGCATCCAGGACCTGGAGGCGGCGCAGCTGGGACTTGTCGGACGGGGTGGATGGCATGCCTGGGCTCTCACTGTTGCGGTTCATTATCCCTTCCCGGATGCCGCGCGTACGCCGCCGCCCAGGACCTTGTAGGTGGTGACCCGGTTGACCTGCTGTGCCAGGCGCGCGGCGATCAGGCCCTGCTGCGCGGCATAGCTGGAGCGCTGCGCGTCCAGGGTGCTCAGGTAGTCGTCGATGCCTTTGTCGTAGCGCGCGCGGGCCAGGCGGTAGGCATCCTGGGTTGACGACACCAGGGCCTGCTGGGCCGCCACCTGTTCACCGATGGTGGCGCGTTGGGCCAGCGCGTCCGACACATCACGGAAGGCCGACTGGACGGCCTTTTCATACTGGGCCAGCGCGATGTCGCGGTCAACCTGCGAGACCCGCAGGTTGGCGCGGTTGCGCCCGCCGTCGAAGATGGGCAGGGTGATCTGCGGCACGAAGCTCCAGTAGCCCTGTCCGGCCTTGAACAGATCGTCGAGCGAGGCACTGGCCGAACCGGCACCGGCCGTCAGCGAAATGCGCGGGAAGAAGGCCGCCCGTGCCGCACCGATGTTGGCGTTGGCGGCTTCCAGCGCCTTCTCGGCCTGCAGCACGTCGGGCCGCTGCACGAGCACCTCGGACGGCACGCCGGCCGGCAGGTCGTCGACCAGGGTCAGGGTGGCACCCGAGAGATCGGCCGGGAGCAAGGTTGCTTCGAGCGGGTGACCCACCAGCAGGGTGAGCGCATTCACGTCCTGTGCCACCTGGCTGGTGTAGCCGGCGACATCGACGCGTGCCGAGTCCACAGTGCTCTGGACCTGCCGCAGGTCCAGGGCCGACGACACGCCCAGCTCGAACATGCGTTGCGTCAGCCGCAGCGTTTCCTGCCGGCTCTGCAGCGTCTGCTGGGCCAGCGCGAGCCGCTCGCGGTCGGCGGCCAGGGTCATGTAGGCGACGGCGACCTGCGAGACCAGGCTGATCTGCGTGCTGCGCTGGGCGGCTTCGGTGGCGAGGTACTCCGACAGGGCGGCGTCGCGCAGGCTGCGCACGCGGCCGAACAGGTCGAGCTCATAGGCGCTGACGCCCACGGTCGCGGTGTATTGACGCGTCACGCGCGGCTGGCCCGTGCCGGAGAGGTCGCCGGGCAGACGCTGCGCGTTCTGGCCACCGCCGACATTGACCGAGGGGAAGAGCTCCGAGCGCTGTACCTGGTAGAGCGCCTGGAAGCGTTCCACGTTGAGCGCGGCCACGCGCAGGTCGCGGTTGTTTTCGAGGGCCAGCGCGACGACCTGACGCAGCTGCGCGTCGGTGATGAATTCCTGCCAGCCGAGATCGGCTGCGGGTGTGCGGGCATCGTCCCCGGCGGCTGGCGCGCTCCAGGTGGCGGGCACCGGGGCTGGAGGGCGCTCGTAGTCGGGGGCGAGCGTGGTGCAGGCGCTCAGCAGGACGGCCGCGGCGACCGCGCTCAGCACCGATGGACGTGGCAGAAAGGGAGACATGGTTTTCATCCTTGTAGGCGTGCAGTGGATCAGGCGGCAGGGTCCGAGGCGGACGGCTTGCCCGGGAACAGCTTCTTGATCACGACGAAGAAGACTGGCACGAAGAAGATCCCGAGCACGGTGGCAGCGATCACGCCACCGAGCACACCGGTGCCGATGGCGTTCTGGCTGCCCGAACCCGCGCCCGAGGCCAGGGCCAGGGGCAGCACGCCCAGGGCGAAGGCCAGCGAGGTCATGAGGATGGGGCGCAGGCGCAGGCGCACGGCTTCGAGGGTGGCGTCGAGCAGGGCCTTGCCGTGCTCCATCTGTTCCTTGGCGAATTCGACGATCAGGATGGCGTTCTTGGCCGCCAGGCCGATGGTGGTCAGCAAGCCGACCTGGAAGTAGACGTCGTTGGACAGGCCCCGTGCGCTGGCCGCAAGCAGGGCGCCGATCACGCCCAGGGGCACGACCATCATCACCGCGAAGGGCACGGACCAGCTTTCGTACAGCGCTGCCAGGCACAGGAAGACGACCAGCAGCGAGAGCGCGTACAGAGCCGGGGCCTGCGAGCCGGACAGGCGCTCCTGGTAGGACAGGCCGGTCCAGGCGATGCCCACGCCCGCGGGCAGCTGGGCAGCAATCTCTTCCACCGCCTTCATCGCTGCGCCCGAACTCTTGCCCGGCGTGGCTTCGCCCGCGATTTCCAGGGCCGGCAGGCCGTTGTAGCGCTCCAGCCGCGGCGAACCGATCTCCCAGCGCGCCGTGCCGAAGGCCGAGAAGGGCACCATCTGGCCGGCGTTGTTGCGCACGCGCCAGCTGGCCAAGTCCTCGGGCTGCATGCGGAAGTCGGCGTCGGCCTGGATGTAGACGCGCTTGACACGGCCGCGGTCGATGAAGTCGTTGACGTAGGCACTGCCCCAGGCCGTCGAGAGCATGGCGTTGATGTCCGCCACAGAAACGCCCAGCGCACCGGCCTTGGCGTGGTCGATATCGAGGCGCAGCTGCGGCGAATCCTCCAGACCGTTGGGACGCACGCCGACGAGGTCGGGGTGCTGCGCCGCCAGGCCCAGGAACTGGTTGCGCGCGTTCATCAGGGCTTCGTGGCCCAGACCGCCGCGATCCTGCAGGAAGAGGTTGAAGCCCGTGGCGTTGCCCAGTTCGATCACAGCAGGCGGTGCGAAGGCGAAGGCCATGGCATCGCGGAACTGCATGAAGGCGCCCATGGCCCGGCCGGCGATGGCCTGCACATGCTGGGCGGCGTCCTGGCGCTCGCTCCAGTCCTTGAGCTTCACGAAGCCGATGGCCATGTTCTCGCCCTGGCCGGCGAAGCTGAAGCCCGCGACCGAGAAGACCGATTCCACGCTGTCCTTCTCGCCGGCGAGGAAATGCTGCTCCACGCGCTCGACCACCTGCAGCGTGCGCTCCTGCGTTGCGCCCGAAGGCAGCTGGATCTGGGCGAAGAGGATGCCCTGGTCCTCATCGGGCAGGAAGGAGGTAGGCAGGCGCAGGAAGAGCAGGCCCATGCCGATCACCAGCACGCCGTAGACCAGCAGGTGCCGGCCGCGCCTGGCCAGCATGCGCTGCACCACGCCCTGGTAGCCATCGGTGGCGGCGTCGAAGCGGCGGTTGAACCAGCCGAAGAAGCCCTTGCGCCCGGCATGGTGCGACTTGTCGATGGGCTTGAGCATGGTCGCGCACAGCGCCGGCGTGAGCACCATGGCCACGAGCACCGACAGCACCATGGCCGAGACGATGGTGATGGAGAACTGGCGGTAGATCACGCCGGTCGAGCCACCGAAGAAGGCCATGGGCACGAACACGGCCGAGAGCACCAGGGCAATGCCCACCAGCGCGCCCGAGATCTGGCCCATGGACTTGCGCGTGGCTTCCTTGGGCGAGAGGCCTTCCTCGGCCATCACGCGCTCGACGTTTTCGACCACGACGATGGCGTCGTCCACCAGCAGGCCGATGGCCAGCACCAGACCGAACATGGTCAGCGTGTTGATCGAGAAGCCCGCCACGGCCATGACACCGAAGGTGCCGAGCAGCACCACGGGTACGGCGATGGTCGGGATCAGCGTGGCGCGGAAGTTCTGCAGGAAGAGGTACATCACCAGGAAGACCAGCAAGATGGCCTCGGCCAGGGTCTTGACCACCTCGTGGATCGAGACCTCGACGAAGGGCGTGGTGTCATAGGGCACCACCGTCTTCATGCCCGCGGGCATGAAGGGCTGCAGCTCGGCCAGCTTGGCTTCCACGGCCTGGGCCGTGGACAGCGCGTTGGCACCCGAGGCCAGCTTCACGGCCACGCCGGCGGCGGGCTTGCCGTTGTAGCGCGAGACCGTGGCGTAGGTCTCCGCGCCCATCTCGATGCGGGCCACGTCGCGCAGGCGCACGTTGGCGCCGTCGCGCTGGCTCTTGAGCAGGATGGCGCCGAACTGCTCGGGCGTCTGCAGGCGGGTCTGGGCCGTGATCGTCGCGTTGAGCTGCTGGCCCAGGCGTGCCGGCGCGCTGCCCAGCTGGCCGGCCGAGACCTGGGCGTTCTGGGCCTGGATGGCGCCCACGACGTCGGCCGGGGTCAGCTGGTACTGGTTGAGCTTGTTCGGATCCAGCCAGATGCGCATGGCGTACTGCGCGCCGAAGAGCTGGACCTCGCCCACGCCCTCGACGCGGCTCAGCGCGTCCACCACATTGGACGACACGTAGTCGGACAGATCGGTCTGATCCATGCTGCCGTCTTCGGAGACGAAGCCCAGCACCATGAGGAAATTCACGGTGGACTTGACCACCTGCACGCCCTGGCGTTGCACCTCCTGCGGCAGCAGGGGCATGGCCACCTGCAGCTTGTTCTGCACCTGGACCTGGGCGATGTCGGGGTTGGTGCCGGCGGTGAAGGTCAGGGTGATCGTGGCGGCGCCCGAGGAATCGCTGGTGGACGCGATGTAGGTCAGGCCGTCGATGCCCTTCATCTTCTGCTCGATGACCTGGGTGACCGTGTCTTCGAGCGTCTTGGCGGAGGCGCCGGGGTAGTTGGCGTTGATCGAGATCTGCGGCGGGGCGATTTGCGGGTATTGCGAGATGGGCAGCGTGCGGATGGCCAGCGCGCCGGCCAGCATCACGACGATGGCGAGGACCCATGCAAAGATGGGCCTGTCGATGAACAGGCGGGACATGTCGAGTACTCCTGGGGACGCGTTCAGTTGGGGGCCTGGGCCGTCTTGACGTCGGCCGGGGGCTGCCAGGGCGTGCCCTGGGCCGGGGAGCCGGGCTGGACTTTCTGCAGACCGTCGACGATCACCTGCTCACCGGCCTTGAGTCCGCCGGTCACCAGCCACTGGTTGCCCACGGACTGGCCGATCTGCAGCGTGCGCGCTTGCACGGTGTTGTCGGCGCCCAGCACCAGCGCAGTGGCTTGGCCCTTGGCATCGCGCGTGACCGATTGCTGGGGAATCAGGATGGCCTGTTGGCCCACGCCCTTTTCCACGATGGCGCGCACATACATGCCCGGCAGCAGCTGGCGCTTGGGGTTGGGAAAGACGGCGCGCAGCGTCACGCTGCCCGTACCGGGATCGACCGACACCTCGGAGAACTGCAGCTTGCCCTGCAGCGGGTAGACCGAGCCGTCTTCGAGCAGCAGCTTCACGTTGGCGCGGCCGTTGGCGCGCAGGCGACCTTCGGCCATGTCCTTCTGCAGGCGCAGCAGCTCGGCGCTGGTCTGCGTGACGTCGACATAGATCGGGTCGAGCTGCTGGATCGTGGCCAGAGTCTCGCTCTGGTTGGCCGTGACGAGCGCGCCGGCCGTAACGGAGGAGCGGCCGATGCGGCCGGAGATCGGGGCGCTGACGCGGGTGTAGTTCAGGTCGATCTGGGCGGCGCGCACCTGGGCCTGCGCTGCCAGCACCTCGGCCTGCGCCTGCTTGAGCGCGGCCTGGGCGTCGTCGCGGGCCTGCTTGCTCACGGCCTCGATGCCGGCCAGCTCGTCGTAACGGCCGGCGCGCAGCCGGGTGGCGGTGAGGTTGGCCTCGGCCTTGGCCAGGTTGGCCTTGGCGCTGTCCAACGCCGATTCGTAGCGTGCCGCCTCGATCTGGTACAGCGTCTGGCCGGCCTTGACCTCCGCGCCTTCACCAAAGGACCGGGCCTGCACCAGGCCGGACACCTGGGGGCGAACCTCGGCGATCAGGTAGGGCGCGGTGCGCCCGGCCAGCTCGGTGCTCAGCGCCAGATCCTGGGCCTGCACGGTGATCACGCCTACGACCGGAGCCGCAGGCGCGCCCGCGCCGGAATCGGCCTGGCTGGGGGAACAAGCCACCAGCACGAGGGCGACGGCCAGAGCGGCGGCGGCAGGCAGCCAGTGGGGATGGAAACGGAGGGGGTGGGGGGTGTGCATGGAAGGCCTTGGACTGAAACGAAAAAGGGTGGTCGGTATTTGTCGTTAACTGAATGATCATTCATTCTATTTTGAATGAGAAAAGCTGTCAACTGGACAGCCACAAGAATATTTAACTGTTTTTTTATCCAGTATCCAGTGCGCTTCGCCAGCTCGGCATGGATGCATGAGCGCGCCAGGCAAGCGAAAACAGGTGGAGAGGGTGGGCGCGTTGGGCCCGGATCGATACCGGAGGAATCGCTTTTTTGCAGCACGCATGGCCAAGCCGCTGGCCTGGCAGGGCGGCCTATGCCGGACGGGCCCAAGTCACACCCGGGGTTCGGGCGTGTATCTGCCGTGCGCTGGGCCTGGCTGGTAGGGCGCGCGAACCGCTGTGGTCAGCGCCAGAGCTTGCCGCAGAGCCCGCGGTAGACAAAGGGCGTGGTCGGAGTAACAGGCTGGCTGCCCACCGGCTCCAGCGACACCGCCAGCTCCACGGCCGGGAAGAACACCTGCTCGGCGGGTTCGTTCAGCGTCAGGTGCGTGAAGGGGGCACTGGGCACATCAGGCAGCGGCGCCACCGCGGTGACGGCACCCGCCTTGTCGATACGCCACAGGTACAGCATTTGCCCCGGCGGCACCTCCACCGGCGTCACACGCTTGATGTCCACCACCTTCCCCCTGCGGAGACTGGAGATGATCAAGCCCGGCTTTCCCTCGGCCGTGCCCAGCACGCCCACATAGCTGTCGGGCAGCTCCATGCCGCGCTGGGTGTCGCTGTGGATCTGCCACACGACGGGGATCAGCATGCCCATCATCAGGCCCAGGGCCAGGGCACCGGCAGGGATAGGGGCCAGCAGGCGCTGCCACCAGGAGGGTGGGGCTTTGGCCGGGGCGGTGCCGGTCGCCTGCGCGATGCGTCGCCACAGCTCAGGACTGGGGGTCTGCACCGGCAGGGCCAGGTGCAAGGGCGCCAGACGTTGGGTCCAGTCGTTCACCGCTGTCACGAGGGCCGGCTGGCGTTGCATGGCGGCTTCAAAACGCCGGCGCGCAGGGCCTCGCAGGGTGCCGGCCACATAGGCGGCGGCCAGCTGTTCGATGGCCGATGGGTTGCGGTACCAGTTCATGCCATGGCCTCCATGCAGCCCTTGAGCCGCATCAGGCTGCGCCGTGTCCAGGCCTTCACGGTTCCCAGTGGCCGCGCCATGCGCTGGGCGATCTCCATATGGGTCAGGCCGTCATAGAAAGACAGCAGCAGGGCCTGTTTGGGCTCGGGCTCCAGCGTGCCCATGCAATGCGTCAGCTGGGTATCGTCGGCATTGGCCAGCAGCTGGTCCAGCGGTGAGCCGCCGTCGGCCGGCACATCGTGCGTGCGCTCTTCGCCGGACTCGCTTTGCCAGTGCAGCGGTTCTTCGGGTTTGCGTTTGCGCAGCAGATCAATGGCCCGGTGGCGGGTGACCACACACAGCCAGGCCAGGGTGCGGTGCTGCCCCGGTGCCGCTTCGGCAGAACGGTTCCAGATCGAGGCGAAGACTTCCTGCAGCACATCCTCGGCCATGGCGCGTTCCTGCGTCACGCGCAGGGCCACGGCCATCAGTCGGCTGGCGGCCAGGCGGTAGAGGGCCTCAAATGCCTGCGTATCCCGCAGCGCCACACGTGCCAGCAATCGGCTGACTTCATCAAGGTCATCCATCAGAGGGGACTCCCATATGCAATGCAGCCGAGCATACCTTGACGATATGCCCGGCCGCACCCCTTGTTTCTGGAGCTTCTTGTGGCTGCTTAGTAGCCGATTTCGATCTTCGGGTACGTCGATGCGGCGGCCTTGGTCCCGGACTTGGACGTGACCACATGCCACACGCCGCCCTGGCCGTCACCGTTGCGGTCGCCCGGCTTGGCATCGCCGGCAAAGTAGTAGAGCGGCTTGCCGTTCACGGTCCACTGGCGGGTGCCACTGATCAGGCCGAACTCGCCCTTGGCCACGGCTTCGGGCTTGGCGGTGAAGGCCGGCCAGGCGGCCAGGCAGCCGCCGCTGCAGTTGCTCTTGTTCGGCGCATCCTTGTCGAAGGTGTAGACCGTGCGGCCGGTGGCGTCGGCCAGCACGCCATCGCGCATGACCGGCTGCGCCTGGACGGCGGTCACGGCGAACAGGGACAGGGCGCAAGCGGCCAGGAGAGTGGTTTTTTTCATGATGTCATCGTCCTCTAAAAGGTTGGGTGGGTGGCACGCACGATTGCGTGCCTGCCTAGAGAACGGAGGAAAAGGGCCCCTGGATGCAGGGGGTCGAAAAAAATTTCAGACTGACATCCAGGATGGCGTGATCAGCAGGATTCGATCAGGAGGGCATGGGACGGCGGCGCTGCGGTCGTTCGAGCGCCGACCTTTGGAGCGTCGCAGCAGGCAACTGTCGCTGAAACCATAACTGAGCCGCAGTGGGAAGCATAGCTGTGCCTGTGTAGATCTGCTTGCATGCATGCCCCACTCGCAACATGATGTGACAGTCCCCACGCTCGCCTGAGACCGAGCCTGTCCACACAAGACGGGGCAGCTTAGGAAAGCGACATCCCTGGCAACTGACGACATGGGCGGGCATCAGGGCAACAGAGTCGCGGAAACAGCGGCGCAATCTGAAGCAGAGTGACACAGCGTAACTACTTGCAGGCAGAGACTTTCACGGCTAGGATGTGTCGAGAGTCGTTTGCGCTGTACAGAACAATCATCAGGCGTGCAAAGTCACTCCAGCCGAGTGCAACTCTGAATCGCAAGATTCAGCAGGGGAAGTTGTCAAATGAGCGAAAAGAATCCTGAGGCGAAGGCCCTCGCATCTGTTTCGGAGTCTCATGGCCAGTCTCTGATCGATGCAACACCTGACTTGTGTTGGGTGCTAGCCCCACGTTCGCAGACCGTGGCTGTCCAGGATCCCGCAGCGCGTGCCGCCATGACATGCCGCAAGGACAGCGCAGGTCAACGTCTGTTCGAAGTTTCTGGCTTCAATCCGGACGGTCCCGTCATCCAGGGCATCCGAAATCTGTGTATCTTGCCCATCTGGAAACGGCCAACGGCCAGGATGGGCGTCACGCCAGTTCAGATGGACAGCAGGCAGAGCGTTCGCTAAGGCCGGGTGCAAAGGTCGGCGGACACGGATGTCCCTGCAAAGGTGGAGATTGCTCTAGTCATGTCTTCCGCGCCGCATCAGGATCTACCGCCACGCACATCAGCGTTTCTGTCGACCCTGACGGCGGATACCCGGCATTGGCGTCTGGCCATCGGCACGGTGTGCGTGTCGCTGCTGATCTTCCTGGGCATGGCCCCGTTCGCACGCGTGGCGCTGCCTCAGGTTCCGGCGTTCATTCCCGTTTACCAGTCGGCCCTGATCATCAATGACGTCATCACGGCAGTACTGTTGCTGGGACATTACAGCTTCTTGCGCACGCGCGCTCTGCTGGTGCTGGCTTGTGGCTACCTGTTCAGTGCATTGATGGCGGCGGCCCATGGCCTGAGCTTTCCGGGCCTGTTTGCGCCTGGCGGTGCGCTGGGTGCGGGACCTCAGACCACGGCCTGGCTGTATTTTCTGTGGCATGGGGGCTTCCCGTTGTTCGTACTGGTCTATGTGCGTTGGAAGGCCGTGGCGCAGTCGCAAACGATGCCGGTGCGCACCGCGATGGTGGTGGCCATCTTGAGCACGGCCGCAGTGTGTGCCGCCCTGGTCTGGTTTACCACGGCGGGACACGATGCGCTGCCGGTCATCATGCGCGGCAACCAGGATGACACGGGCAAACTCTTCGTGGCGGCCTGCACCTGGGCACTTTCCTTGTTGGCTCTCGTGGTCCTGTGGCGCGAGCGTACGCACAGTGTTCTCGATCTATGGCTCATGGTGTCGCTGATCGCCTGGTTGTTCGATATCGGGCTGGCTTCGGTGCTCAATGGCGGTCGTTTCGATCTGGGCTTCTACGGTGGCCGGGTCTATGGCTTGCTGGCCTCGTCTTTCGTGCTCATGGTGCTGCTGCTGGAGAACGGGCACCTCTACGCAAAATTGGCGCAAGCCAATGAGCGCGAGCAGAGCAAGAACGAGGAACTGGAGCGGGCGCGTCAGGCCGCCGATGCCGCGACCCAGGCCAAGTCCGACTTCCTAGCGTCCATGAGCCACGAGATTCGCACGCCGATGAATGGCGTGATCGGCATGGTCGAGGTGCTGGGACGCTCCAGCCTTAAAACGCATCAGATGGAGATGGTTGAGCTGATCCGTGAGTCCGCCTTTTCGCTGCTGACCATCATCGATGACATTCTGGATTTCTCCAAGATCGAGGCCGGGCGGCTGGAGATCGAGGCCCGACCGTTGTCCGTGCCGGATGTGGTGGAGAAGGTCTGCGTCATGCTCAATCGCCTGGCCGAGAAGCAGAACGTGGAACTCATGCTGTTCACCGATCCGATGATTCCTGAGACTGTGGCGGGTGACAGCCTGCGCCTGCGCCAGGTGCTGACCAACCTTGTCAACAACGCGATCAAGTTCTCAGGCAGCACTCGGCGCGTCGGCAAGGTGCTGGTGCGTGCGGTGCTGAAACAGGTTGAGGGCGATCAGGCCTGGATCGAGTTCCAGATCATCGACAACGGCATCGGCATGGATGAGGAGACCATCTCGCGCCTGTTCACCGCCTTCACCCAGGCCGATTCCTCTACCACACGTCGCTTCGGTGGCACAGGCCTGGGATTGGCGATTTCGGACCGGCTCGCATCGCTCATGGGTGGGGACATCTCGGTCCAGAGCACGCCGGATCAGGGTTCGCGCTTCGTGCTGCGCCTGCCATTCCAGATGCAAGGACTTCCTGAAGCACCGCGCCGGGTGTTCTCGCCGGTGGGCGGGCTGTTCTGCCTCATGGTCGAAGACGGCGGTGGCAGCGAGATCTCGCGCGACTGGTTGGCCTACCTCGTCGATTCTGGCGCGCAGGCCCGTTGTGTGGCCGATCTGCAGGCTTTGCGCGACGTGGCCCCCACGCTAGAGCCGGGCCTGTGGGTCTGGATCATCCATGCAGGGTCCTGCGAGCCACCACCGATCGACGCCCTGCGCGCCATGGCCAGTCTGAATCTGGCCATCGATGCCCGCTTCGTGGTGATCGGCCGCGGCCCGGACCGCTACCCCCACCGCGTCGACGCGGATCGCGTCACCGTGGACGGGAATGTGCTGACGCGTGCCGCCCTGCTGCGCGCTGTGGCGATCGCGGCCGGTCGTGCGCAGGAAGAGGAGGATGAGCATGGCGCACGGCACCGTCCCGCCCAGTCGCTGCCCATGGTGCTTTCGCGCGAGGAGGCCCGCCGCACGGGGCGGCTCATCCTCGTGGTCGAAGACAATGAAATCAACCAGAAAGTCATCATCCAGCAGCTCGGCCTGCTGGGGCTGACGGCCGATGTGACGGGGGACGGCCTGCACGCCCTGCATCGCTGGCAGACGGGTGATTACGCCTTGATCCTGACCGACCTGCATATGCCCGGCATGGACGGCTTCCAGCTCAGCGCGGCCATCCGTTCCGACGAATTGGCACGCGGCCTCACGCGCACTCCTATCATCGCCTTGACGGCCAACGCCCTCAAACACGAGGCCGAGCACTGCTTGCAGTCCGGCATGGATGATTGCCTGCGCAAGCCCGTGCCACTGGCGGCACTGGAGGCCGTACTGCAGAAGTGGCTGCCCGCACCTGCAGCGCAGCCGGCGTCCACACCCAGTGCACTGGATGTGCAGGTGCTGCGCGATCTGATCGGCAACGATGACGAGCTGGTGGCTGGCTTCCTGCAAGAATTCCGGCGGAGCCTGGCCCAGGCCGTGTCCAATATGGCGGCGGCCTGCGAGACGCTGGATGGCGCGCGCCTGTCCGCGGCAGCGCACAAACTTAAGTCATCGGCCCGCGCCGTTGGTGCCCTGCCACTGGGCGAGCTGTGTGTCGAACTGGAGCTCGCCGCAGCGCAGCCCCCGTCGGCGATGTGGCAGACGCTGCACACGCGGCTGTTGCAGGAGGCGCAACGTGTCGACAGCCTCCTGCAGGCCCATGTGCCGCCGGTACGCCCGGAGGGCAAGCCATGAAGCACCCCACCCACATCAAGACCCTGGTGCTCGACGACGAGCCCTTGATGCTCATGCTGCTCACACGTCTGCTGCACCTGCAGGGTTTCAACGAAGTCACGACCTGTGACAACGGCCTGGCCGCGCTGCGCGTGGTGGATGATCCGCAGCAGCGCCCGCAACTGATCTTCTGCGACCTCAACATGCCTGGCATGGACGGCGTGGAATTCGTGCGCCGGCTCGTGGAGCGCGACTACGATGGCAGTCTTGTGCTGGTCAGCGGTGAAGACGAGCGCACGTTGCAGTCGGTGCACAAGCTCATAGAGGCGCACCACATCATGGTTCTCGGCAGCTTGCACAAGCCGGTGGCGCCAGCGGCCCTGGCCGCCTTGCTGGCGAATTGGAAGGCGCCGACCGCAGACATGCGGCCATCGGCTCTCAAAACCTACAGTGGTGAAGCCTTGCAGCAGGCTCTGGAGCGCGGCGAGCTGTGCAACCACTACCAGCCCAAGGTCTCGGTGGCTACAGGCGAACTCGCAGGGGTTGAGTCTCTGGTGCGTTGGAACCACCCGCAGGATGGACTGGTCTATCCCGGCCAGTTCATCGACGTTGCCGAGACGCACGGGCTCATCAATCAGCTCACCACGCAGGTGCTGCGGCAGGCACTGCACGACATGACGTCATGGAAGGCACAGGGGCTGCCGCTGCAGGTGGCCGTGAACCTGTCCATGGACAACCTGAGTGTGCTGGATCTGCCCGACATGGTCTGGAGCCAAGCCCGTGCAGCCGGTGTCGAGCCCGAGGCCCTGGTGCTGGAAGTCACCGAGAGCCGTCTGATGCACGATCTGCGTGCCCCGCTGGAGGTGCTGACGCGGCTGCGCCTCAAGCGCTTTCGTCTGTCCATTGACGATTTTGGCACGGGGCATGCATCGCTGGCACAGCTACGCGACCTGCCGTTTGACGAGCTCAAGATCGACCGCAGCTTTGTGCACGGTGCACACCACGCAGAGAACCTGCATGCCATCTTCATGGCGAGTGTGAATCTGGCCCAGGAGTTGGGCATGAAGACAGTGGCTGAAGGTGTGGAGGACCAGGCCGACTGGGATTTTCTGCGCACCAGCGGCTGTGATCTGGCACAGGGCTATTTCATTGCGCGGCCCATGACTGCGGCCGCGCTGCCTGCTTGGGCTATGGCCTACAAAAAGCGCCTGGCCCCGGGCTAGCCGGCGCTAGCAGACTGCCCAGGTTGTGGACTTGTCCCGTGTTATGTGGATCTCAGTTTTCAGCGGAATTCAACACTGACTCAATTGGCGAATTGCTAGCTTAATAGTTGCCAACAGTAGCCCGCACCGGTTTGCCATACTTTTCTGTCCAGATCTGACGGTCCAATTGGCACATGACCGGTAAGGCGCTGCATTTCCAGTGTCGAACGCTCGCTGTCTGTCGGAGAGCTGACGTCAAGAGTTTCGAATTGACCGGTTGAATCCGCCCTGCGGAGCAGGCATTCAGCGACTGATGGCGGGGGCGCTACGAGGCGGTGGCTGCAGCTATCGATGAAAACGGGCTTCGCCCAAGTAGCCCGGATCTGTGCAGCATAACTGTGCCGCGTACCCCCATAACCGTGCCGAAAGCTGATCCGTTTTAAGAGAGTCGCAGACTTTCTTTGACGTCGCCTGTATGGATTAGGCTGTCATATCTCATTGAATTTATTGAGAAAATCGAATTGCGACCTCATTGCATGGTGGCTTCGCCACCTGAGGAGCCCGTGGAAGCATAAATGGGCCGCCCGAAAAAGAAGCATAAGCGTGCCGAAGCGGCACGCTTATGGTTCCGGTGACAGCAACGGCCATGCTCCAGGTCGACAGTGGTGGAGAGGAGGAGGATCGAACTCCCGACCTTCGCATTGCGAACGCGACGCT
>CAMLNH010000013.1 GCA_946481355.1 uncultured Curvibacter sp. | reverse complement strand
GTGCAGAACATGGTGGCGCGCCCGGCCGAGCAGGTGCTGAGCCAGATCGCCGGCATCGAGCACACCTATTCCGTGGCCCGTCCTGGTCTGGCCGTGCTGACCGTGCAGTTCCAGGTGGGCGTGCCGCGCACTGAAGCCCTGGTGCGTCTGTACGACGTGCTCAACGCCAACCAGGACTGGCTGCCGCGCGATCTGGGCACGCTGGCCCCCATCGTCAAGCCCAAGGGCATCGACGACGTGCCCGTGCTGGCCGTCACGCTCTGGAGCAAGGAGGGCACTTCGGCCCAGGAACTGGAGCGTGTGGCCCACGAGCTGGAGACCGAGCTCAAGCGCGTGCCCGGCACGCGCGAGGTGGACACACTCGGTGGCCCGGGTCGAGCCGTGCACGTGTGGCTGGACCCGACGCGCATGCGCGCCCGCGGCATCGACGTGCTCACGCTCCGGCAGACCCTGGCCGCTGCCAACTTCGGCATGCCCGCGGGCGCCGTGCTTGACGGCAAGGCAAAGAGCGGCGGCGCTGCGCAGATGCTCAGTGTCGAGACCGGCGAGTTTCTGGGCTCGGCCGACGACGTGGGCAGCATCGTCGTCGGCGTCAGCAAGGGCGCGCCCGTCTATCTGCGCGAAGTGGCCCGCATCGAGCTGGGGGCGCAGCAGCCGCAGCGTTATGTCTGGTACACGCCGGGCGCGGCCAAGGCTGGCGCGGAGACAGGCCAGGTCTACCCGGCGGTCACGCTGACCGTCACCAAGAAACCGGGCGAGAACGCCGTGGACGTGGCACGCGCCGCGAGCGAACGTGTGCAGGCCCTGCGCAACACCATCATCCCCGCCAACATCGAAGCCACCGTCACACGCAACTACGGGGAGACCGCGGCCGAGAAGGCCAACCAGCTCATCGCCAAGCTGGCCTTCGCCACCGGCTCGGTCATCTTGCTCGTGGGCCTGGCCCTGGGCCGGCGCGAGGCCGTCATCGTTGGCGCTGCGGTCATCCTCACGCTGACTGCCACGCTGTTTGCATCGTGGGCCTGGGGTTTTACGCTCAACCGCGTCTCGCTGTTCGCGCTGATCTTCTCCATCGGCATCCTGGTCGACGACGCCATCGTGGTGGTGGAAAACATCCACCGCCACCAGCAGCTCACGCCCGAAGCACCTTTGCGCGAGATCATCCCGCGCGCCGTGGACGAGGTGGGCGGCCCCACCATCCTGGCCACGCTGACCGTCATCGCCGCCCTGCTGCCCATGGCCTTCGTGTCCGGCCTGATGGGTCCCTACATGAGCCCGATCCCGATCAACGCCAGCCTGGGCATGGCGATCTCGCTGGCCATCGCCTTCACGGTCACGCCCTGGCTGGCGTTCAAGCTCATGAAGAGCCACGGGCAGCAAGCCCATGCCAGCCATGGCGGCATCGGCGCCAGGTTGCAGACGGTGTTCACGGGCCTGCTCACGCCCCTGCTGGAAAGTGCACGCCGCCGCTGGTTCCTGCTGGCCGGCATTCTGGGCGCTCTCTTGCTGTCGGCCGGACTCACGCTCGTGCCGTCTAGTTTCGTGGGCGTGGTACTCAAGATGCTGCCCTTCGACAACAAGAGCGAGTTCCAGGTGCTGGTCGAGATGCCCGCGGGCACGCCGTTGGAAGACACGGCCGCCACGCTGCACGAGCTCGGGGCCTTCCTCGCGCAGCAGCCCGAGGTGCAGGACTTGCAGGGCTATGCCGGAACCGCCAGCCCCATCACCTTCAACGGTCTGGTGCGCCAGTACTATCTGCGCGCCGAGGCGGAGCAGGGCGACCTGCAGGTCAACCTGGTGCACAAGAAGCAGCGCAAGGAACAGAGCCACGCCATTGCCCAGCGCCTGCGTCCGGCGCTCGAAGACATCGCCCGCCAGTACGGCGCCCGCCTCAAGGTGGTGGAAGTGCCACCGGGCCCGCCCGTGATGAGTCCGCTGGTGGCCGAAATCTACGGGCCCGACGAAGCCGGCCGTCAGCAGCTCGCCGCGCGCGTGACCCAGGCCTTCCGCGACACACCGGACATCACGGCCATCGACAGCTCGCTCAGGGAAGACGCGCCGCGCGCCTGGCTGCGCGTGCGCCGTCAGCGCGCCGAGTCGCTGGGCATACCCGTGGCCGCGATCGCCCAGACCGTGCAAGGCGCGCTCTCGGGCGCAGACGCCGCCTGGTTGCACGACGCGCAATCCAAGTATCCGGTGCCCGTGCGCCTGCAGCTGCCGCGCGAGCAGCAGATCGGCCTGGACGCGCTGCTGGCCCTGCCCATGCGCGCGGCCAACGGCCAGCTCGTGCCGCTGTCCGAGCTGGTGCGCGTGGAGCGTGGCGTGATCGACAAGCCTCTCTTCACCAAGGACCTTGCCCCCGTGAGCTATGTCTATGGCGATATGGGCGGTCAGCTCGACTCGCCGCTCTATGGTCTGTTCGCCATCCGTCCGAAACTGGATGCGGCTGCTCTCGAAGGCACGGGCGAGCTTGGTGAATACTGGATCCGCCAGCCGCAGGAGACCCTGCGCCAGTACGCGCTCAAGTGGGACGGCGAGTGGCAGATCACCTACGAGACTTTCCGCGACATGGGCGCGGCCTATGGCGTGGGCCTGATCCTGATCTACCTGCTGGTGGTGGCGCAGTTCCGTTCATATACGACGCCGCTGGTCATCATGGCGCCCATCCCGCTCACCATCATCGGCGTGATGCCCGGTCACGCCCTGCTGGGTGCCCAGTTCACGGCTACCAGCATGATCGGCATGATCGCGCTGGCCGGCATCATCGTGCGCAACTCCATCCTGCTGGTGGACTTCATCGAGCTGCAGGTGGCGCAGGGCATGAGGTTCCGCGACGCCGTGGTGCAGTCGGCCGCGGTGCGCGCCCAGCCCATCGCGCTCACCGGCCTGGCCGCCATGATCGGCGCCTTCTTCATCCTCGACGACCCGATCTTCAACGGCCTGGCCATCGCGCTGATCTTCGGCATCTTGGTTTCCACCCTGCTCACGCTGGTGGTGATCCCGGTGCTGTACTACGCCTTCTTCCGTAAGCGCCACGAAGCCGACGACGGCTCGCCGCTGCCCCCCGTTCCCGCAACCCCCTCTCACTAACCACCAGGAGTTTGAAATGACTGTTGAACGCTACATCCGCATCTTCGCCGGCTTCGTCGTGATGCTCTCGCTTGCCCTGGGCGTCGAAGGCAGCCCGATCTTTGTCAGCAAGTGGTTCCTCGCCCTGACCGCCTTCGCCGGCTTCAACCTCTTCCAGTCGGGCTTCACGGGCTTCTGCCCGCCGGCCTTCCTGCTGAAGAAGCTGGGCGTGCCCGAAGGCGGCAGCGCCTGCTCCACCAAGTAAGCTTCGGGCACCGGTCGCGCGCCAGCGCGTGCGGCCATACCCCAGACCAGGAGAACACCATGAGCGAGTCACGCCCGCGCGTCCTGCTGCGCCAGCAGCAGGACTTCCAGTTCGAGATCGATTTCGGCGAGGGCAAGCCCAGCCTGCTCGGCGACGAAGGCCCACCGCTGGGCCAGGGCGCCGGCCCCACGCCCGTGCAACTGCTGGCCGCGGCCGTGGGCAACTGCATGGCGGATTCACTGCTGTTCGCGCTGCGCAAATTCAAGCAGGCACCCGAGCCCATCTCCTGCGTGGTGGACGCCGAGGTGGGGCGCAATGCCGACAAGCGCCTGCGTGTGCTGGGCCTGGACGTGGCGCTGACCCTGGGTGTGCCGGCCACGAGCCTGGAGCACCTGGACAGGGTGCTGGCCTCGTTCGAGGACTTCTGCACCGTGGGCGCCAGCGTGGCCCAGGGCATACCGCTGAAAGTCACCGTGCATGACAGCACGGGTGCGCAGCTCAAGTGAGGGATGCAGCCATGGCCCCCGCCAGCAAGAAAGCCTCAAAGGCCAGCGTCCCGCCCGTCGGGTGCGACCCCACCGTGCTGCACGACGCCGTCGCCCGCACCGAAATCCTCAACCGCCTGCGCCGCGCCGAAGGTCAGCTGCGCGGTATCCAGCGCATGGTGGAAGAAGGCGAAGACTGCCTCAAGATCGGCCAGCAGTTCGCCGCAGTGCGCAAGGCGCTGGACAGCACCTACCTGCGCATGACCGTCTGCTTCATGGAGCAGGAGCTGGAACAGAAACTCGCACCGGACGACACCCAGAAGGCCGGGCTGGCCAGCATGCTCAAGGACATGGAGACGCTGCTGGCGCGGATGGGGTGAAGCCTTAGCTTGCAGTGAGCGCCCGCAGATTCTCCGCCGCCCGCTCCTTGTTCCAGTCCTCGACGGTGGCCACGGCTTCGAGCGACTGCACATAGTCCGCCGCCAGGCCATGTTCGCGCGCGCCGGCCACCACCAGGGTCTTGTACCAGTCGTAGGGTTTGGTGCCGTAGTCGATGTTGGTGCCCTGATAGCTCAGGGCCTGCACGGGGCCGCTGGCGCTCTGCACGTCCAGCTCCACCTGCTTGTAACCCCATCCCAGGCCTTCGGCCGTGTCGAGCGCGGGTTTGTCGCTGAGCGCAATCTCGAACAGCACGCCCTGCACTGTGCTGCCCGCAGCTGTCACGATGTCGCACTTGCCTGAGCCGTCCTTGCTGACCTTGTGCCAGCGCAGCGCATGGCCGGGCAGCGTGGCCGGGCCCACGGCGCGGGCCGAGGGCGTGCGGCCGAGCAGGCGGCGTGTGAGCATGTTGGAGCCGTAGGCGAAGTAGAGGAAGGTGTCGGTGCGCATGGTCATGGGGTGGGTTCAGGAAGCGGCGGCGATCACGCCGCCGCCCAGGCAGACCTCGCCGTCGTAAAGCACGGCGGACTGGCCGGGGGTCACGGCCCACTGGGCCTCGGGGAATTGCAGGTCGAAGCTCGTGCCGTCGACGCCGCCCAGCGTGCAGGCCGCATCGGCCTGGCGGTAACGCGACTTGGCGGCCATCTGTCCGGGCGTGGGCGGCTCACCGGCCACCCAGCTCGCGTCCATCGCGTGCAGGGTGTGGCTTTGCAGTAGCGGATGGTCATGGCCCTGCACCACCCACAGCGTATTCTTCTCCATGTCCTTGCGCGCCACGAACCAGGGCGCGTGCTCGCCGCCACCCTTCTGCGCGCCCTTGGCCTTGATGCCGCCGATACCCAGGCCCTGGCGCTGGCCCAGGGTGTAGAAGCTCAGGCCCACGTGGTTGCCGATCACGCGGCCGTAGGCCTTGTCGCCCACGGGCGGCGTGCCGTCGCGGATGGGCCCGGGTTCCTTCTGGATGTAGCGGTTGAGGAACTCGCGGAAGGGCCGCTCGCCGATGAAGCAGATGCCCGTGCTGTCCTTCTTTTTCGCATTGGGCAGGCCTATCTCGGCCGCGATGCGGCGCACCTCGGTCTTGTGCAGCTCGCCCACGGGAAACAGCGTCTTGCTCAGTTGCGCCTGGTTGAGGCGGTGCAGGAAATAGCTCTGGTCCTTGCTCGGGTCCAGGCCTTTGAGCAGCTCGTGCTTGCCGGTCTGTTCGTTCAGGCGCACGCGGGCGTAATGACCTGTCGCAATTTTCTCGGCACCCAGGCGCATGGCGTGGTCCAGGAAGGCCTTGAACTTGATCTCGGCGTTGCACAGCACGTCCGGGTTGGGCGTGCGGCCGGCCTGGTACTCGCGCAGGAACTCGGCGAAGACGCGGTCCTTGTACTCGGCGGCGAAGTTGACGTGCTCGATCTCGATGCCGATCACGTCGGCCACGGCGGCGGCGTCCACGAAGTCGATGTTGGAGGAGCAGTACTCGCTGTCGTCGTCATCTTCCCAGTTCTTCATGAAGATGCCGACTACGTCGTAGCCCTGGGCTTTTAGCAGGTGCGCGCTGACCGCGGAGTCCACGCCCCCGCTCAAACCCACCACGACCCTTTGTTTGCCTTTGCTCGCCATAGGTGTGCGATTATCCCAGCCGGACAAGAGGCCGGCAGAACACAGGTTATTGATGGAACTCAGACAGATTCGCTATTTCGTGCGCGTGGTCGAGCTCGGCAGCATGAGCCGCGCCGCGCTGGAGCTGGACATGGTGCAGTCAGCCCTGAGCCAGCAGATCAGCCGGCTCGAGAGCGAGCTGTCTACCCGGCTCCTGCAGCGCACGAGCAAGGGCGTCACGCCCACCGAGGCCGGCCTGGCCTTTTTCCGCGAGGCCCAGCTCACGCTGCGCCATGCCGAGCAGGCCGCACGTGCCGCGCAGCAGGCGCGGCTTTCGGGCTCGGTCAGCGTGGGCCTGGCGCCCACCACGGCGGCCGTGCTGGGCCTGCCGCTGCTGCGTGCCATGCGGGCGCGCTACCCGGATGTGCGCCTGCACCTCGTCGAAAGCATGTCGGGCCATGTGAGCACCATGCTCAACGCGCGCCAGCTCGATCTGGCCGTGCTCTTCAGCACCGACCCGGCACGGCGCTGGAGCACCATGCCCCTGCTCGAAGAACGGCTCTACTACATCCGAACCCGGCGTGATTTCAAAGGCGAGCCGCCGGCGCGGGTGCGTGCCGCCGCGCTCAAGGGCGTGCCGCTGATCATGCCCACGGGCGGCCACGGCCTGCGCAGCGCGCTGGACGCGGTGTTCAGCCGGGCGCGCATCCAGCCCACGGTGGTGGTGGAGATCGATTCCCTGTCCATGCTCATGGACGCTGTCGAGGCCGGCCTGGGTGGCTCGCTGCAGCCCTGGTCCGCGGTGAGCCGCTACAGCGACGCGACCGAGCGCTTCGCGCTCTCCGAGCTGGCCGACCCGCTGGCGCGTCGGCGCAATGTGCTGTGCAGCCTCTCGGACGACGAGCTCTCGCCCGCCGCCCTGGCCACGCGCGTGGTGCTGGCCGACTGCGCGCGCGAGCTGGTGCGATCCGGGCGCTGGGTGGGCGCGACGCTGATCGATGCCTGAATTCCGGGGCCGGGCAGATGGCCCGGCCTAGAGCAGGTTCACCCCCTTCCACTGCCCGCTGTTCACGAGCTGCTTGACGGTCTCGCGCAGCTCGCCGCGCACGGCGGCGGCGGCGGGTGAGAGGCGCTCGGCATCGACCGAGTAGAGGAAGTTTGGTCGCTTCATGCTGGCGTCGGAGAAGGCCAGCGTGCGCCAGCCCTCACGCAGCCGGCCTTCGAGCAGGGCGGCCGACATGGGCTTGATGGTGGCACCCATCCCGTCGCGCACACAGGTCATGAGCAGCGAGAGCGAATCGATCTCGGCCACCACGTGCAGGGCCAGGTTGCGCTGCTCGAACTCGGCCGCGATGCGTCGGCGCAGGCCGTGGATGCCCGTGGGCAGGATCAGGGGCAGGCCGGCTGTGTCTTCACAGCTGAGCTTGACGCGCCGCGGCGGCACCAGATCGCTGTCCTCGGGCAGCATGACGAAGAGTTCTTCCTCCACCAGCGGCTCGGCTGGCAGGTCGGGCACGGCGTCGCGGCTGAAGAGGATGGCCAGGTCCAACTGGCCCATGCGCATCATCTGCGCCAGGTGGCCGCTCATGCCTTCCACCACATTGAGCACGATGCCCGGGTACTTCTCACGGATGCGGCGCATGAAGGGCACGCCCACGGCGCAGACCGTGGTGGCCGCCAGGCCCACCGAGACCATGCCATGCACAGTGCCCGGTTCCTGCCGCGCGATGGACAGGGCCTGGTCCAGCTGGCGCAACATGAAGCGTGCGTGGTGGTGCAGGGCCGCGCCGTTTTCCGTCGGTGTCACGCCTTTGGCGGTGCGGATCAGCAGGGGCTTACCCACTTCCGCTTCGAGCTTGGCGATGTGCTGGCTCAGCGCGGGCTGGGCGATGTAGAGCTGGCGCGAGGCCTTGGCCAGGCTTCCGCTTTCGACGATCTGTACGAAGTACTTGAGTTGACGCAGGTCCATGCCGGCATCCTATAAGTTTTTGAGAATGCCCCCCTATAAGAAATAGCGATACCCCATCTCGGAAAACTGTATTTTTCAAAAGATCCGGCGCTTCCTACCATCGCCCCTGCATTCCACATCAAACCCAAACCTAGAGGAGACAAGGATGGAAGCGAACAAGACAGAGAAGGACGTGCCCCTGCACGACAGCGCGCGCCGCGCCCTGCTCAAGACCGGCGCCCTGGTGGCCGGCGGCGCGGCCCTGGGCTACCCCGCGCTGGCAGGCGCACAGGCCAGTAACCCGATTCGGATCGGCCACCTCACGCCGCTGACCGGCTTTCTGGGCGCCCTGGGCGAGTACGCGGTGCAGGGCATCAGGATGGCGGCCGAGGAGATCAATGCCAGCGGCGGCCTGCTGGGTCGCCCCATCGAGCTGATCAGCGAGGACTCGGTGAACCCGCAGACTGCGTCGAGCAAGGCGCAGCGCATGATCGAGCAGAACAAGGTGCAGGTGCTCATGGGCGAGATCAACTCGGCCTCGGCGCTGACCATTGCGCAGGTGGCCGAACGCAACAAGACCCTGTTCATGAGCATTGGCGCGCGTTCCGATGCGCTGCGCGGCAAGAACTGCAACCGCTACACCTTCCACGTCGACATCCCGGTGACGGTGATGGTCAACGCCGCCGGCGAGGCGCTGCTGCGCCAGGGCCTGGTCAAGGGCAAGAAGATCTACGCCCTGACCTCGGACTACCTCTTCGGCCATGATCTGTCCAAGGCGGCCAAGAACTTCTTCACCAAGAACGGCGGCACCGTGATCGGCGACGAGCTCGTGCCCACCGACCTGACGGACTTCAGTGCGCAGCTGATCAAGATCCGCCAGGCGCGCCCCGACCTGGTCGCCACCAACCTCGGCGGCAACCAGGTGACCAACTTCGTCAAGCAGTACGCCGAGTTCGGTCTGCAGTTCCCCGTGGCCGGTTTCAACCTGAACACGGCCGACGCCTGGGCCGCAGGCGAGGGCAACCTCGGCGGCATCTGGCCCACCGTGTGGCACCACGAGCTCAAGACCCCGGGCTCGCAGGCTTTTGTCGAGAAGTTCACCAAGAAGTACGGTCGCATCCCCGAGAACCACGCCTGGATCGAGTACGTCTCGCTGATGATGCTGGCCCAGGCCATCCGCGAAACGAAGTCGGTCGACACCGACAAGCTCATCGCCTACTTCGAGTCCGAGGCGCAGTTCGACATCCTGAAAGGACGCAAGGCCTACTTCCGCAGCTGGGACCACCAGCTCATGCAGGAGGCCTATCCCTTCACGGTCAAGCCCAAGGGCCAGGCGAAACACAAGCAGGATTTCCTGCTCTTCGGCGAGGCCGTGCCGGCCGCGAACGAACCGCTGGAGAAGCTCGCGCCGCCGAAATCCGAGAGCCTTTGCAAGATGTGAGTGTGAGCTGAAGTGAGCTGAGCTGGCCGGCGCCATGAACTGGCGCCGGCGTTTTCCCCTTCTCCCGGATTCCCATGGAAATCGTTTATTTGCTCGAGCAGGTCGTCAACGGCCTGGTGCTCGGCGGCTACTACCTGCTGCTGGCCCTGGGCCTGTCGCTGATCTTCAGCGTCGGCGGCATCGTCAACCTGGCGCACGGCGCCTTCTACGCGCTCGGCGCCTACCTCTCGCTCGAAGTCATGAAGCACGCCGGATTTGCCGGCAGCATCTTCATCACGCCGGCCCTCGTGGGGCTGCTGGGCATTGTGTTCGAGCGCTACCTGCTGCGTCGCTTCTACGCGGCCGATCCCATCCTCAGTCTGCTGGTCACCTTCGGCCTGGCCATGGTGGCCGAACAGGCCCTGCGCATGATCTGGGGCTCGGCGCCGCTGTCGTCCAACATGCCGCCCGAGTTCAAGGGCAACGTCATGCTGGGCGAGTTCATGCTGTCCAGGTACCGCCTCTTCATCCTCGGCGTGGTCGTCGTGGTGATGGCCGGCATCTGGCTGCTGCTGCACAAGACAGCCTTCGGTCGCGTGGTGCGCGCCGGTGTACAGAAGCCCGACATGGTGGCCGTGCTGGGCATCCGCCTGCAGCCCTATATGACGGCCATCGTGATGCTGGGCGTGGCCACGGCCGCGCTGGCGGGTGTGCTTTTCGGTCCCATCGCCATCGTGCACCCGGCCATGGGCACGGAGATCATGACCGTGGCCTTCGTCGTGGTCGTCATCGGCGGCCTGGGCAGCTTCTGGGGCGTGGTGGCGGCCGCCGTGCTGGTGGGCGTGGTGCGCGGCGTCACCACCCACTTCCTGCCCGCAGCCAGCGAAGCCTCCATGTACATCCTGATGTTCCTCGTGCTGATGTTCCGGCCGCGCGGTCTGCTGGGCGAACGCATCGAACGCTTCGAATAAGAACGAGTAGACGACAACAATGAATGCCTTGCTGAACTCCAAGTACCGGCCCCTGTGGGTCGGTGCCGCCGCCCTGGTGCTGCTGCCTCTCGTCTTCCAGGCCATCGGCCTGACGCTGGACGCGGCCACGGTCGTCGTCATCCTGGCCCTGGCCGCCATGGGCCTGAATCTGCTGGTGGGCTACACCGGCCTGGTGTCCTTCGGCCATGCGGCTTGGTTCGGCATCGGCGGCTACGCCGCGGGCCTGGCTCAGCTGCACTGGTTCCAGGGGCAGATCGTGCTGCCCTTTGCCTTCTCCATCCTGTTCACGGCCACGCTCTCGCTGGCGGTGGGCTTTCTGATCCTGCGCCGGCGCGGGGTGTATTTCTCGCTGCTGACGCTGGCCTTGTGCGCGCTGACCTTTGCCATCGCCTTCCGCTGGACGGCGCTGACCGGCGGCGAGGGCGGCCTGGGCGGCATCGAGCGTGGCGGCCCGGCCTGGCTCAACCTGGACAGCCACCTCAACTACTACGTGCTCGTGGCCCTGATCGCCTTCGGCCTGCTCTATGTGCTGTTGCGCGTGGTGCGCTCGCCCTTCGGCCATGTGCTCGTGGCCATCCGCGAGAACCAGCAGCGCGCCACCTTCCAGGGTTACAACATCGACCGCTACAAGCTGCTGGCCTTCGTGATCTCGGCCACGATCACGGGCCTGGCTGGCGCCATGATGGTCTTCCTGCACCGCCTGGCGGCGGCCGAGTCCACGGCCGTGGCCTTCTCGGGCGAACTGCTGGCCATGGTGGTCATCGGCGGCATGCACAGCTTCCTGGGTCCGGCCCTGGGCGCGCTGTTCTTCCTGCTGTTTCGCGAGCTGTTCTCGATCTGGACCAACAACTGGCTGCTCTACTTCGGCCTGATCTTCGTCGGCTTCATCATCTTCTCGCCTGCAGGCCTGACCGGTATCTGGACCCAGCTCAGGAAGCGCTTCAGTCCACCGCCCGAAGACGGCGCGGCCATGAGCAAGCGCAAGATCTACGAGGGCCTGTCCCTGCCCGAATTCCTGCGACCGAAGCGCGTAGAAGGCGCGGTGCTCCAAGCCCAGGGCATCAGCAAGAGCTTCGGCGGCATCCAGGCGGTGCGCGAGAACAGCCTCATGGTGCAGGCCGGGCAGATCCATGCGCTGATCGGCCCCAACGGCGCTGGCAAGACCACCACCTTCAACCTGATCTCGGGCATGTTCATGGCCGACACGGGCACGGTGCGCCTGCACGGCCAGGAGATCCAGTTCCTCGCGCCGGACCGCATCTGCCAGCAGGGCCTGGCGCGCTCCTTCCAGATCACCAATCTCTTCAAGGGCCTGAGCATCTACGAGAACCTGCGGCTTTCACTGCAGGCGCGGCACGCCGGGCGTTTCAATATCTGGCGTGACATCGACAGCTACCCGGAAGTCCACACCGAGACTGCGGAGCTGATGAAGTTCCTCGGCCTGCAGGGCATGGAGCAGGTGGGCGGGGCTGACCTGTCCTATGGTGGCCAGCGCCTCGTGGACCTGGGCATTGCGCTGGGCTCCAAGCCCCAGGTGCTGCTGCTGGACGAGCCCCTGGCCGGCCTGGCGGCGGCCGAGCGCGAGCGGGTCTCACGGCTGGTCACGACCATCGCGAGCAACATCCCTGTGCTCATCGTCGAGCACGACATCGACCGTGTGCTTTCGCTCTCGCATCGCGTGACGGTGATGAACCAGGGCGAGGTGTTGATGAGTGGCACACCGGACGAGGTGCGCAGTGACCAGCGTGTGCAGGAGATCTACACCGGCCATGGCACGCCGCCCGTCACGGGCCGCAGTGGCCAGGCCAGCGGCGAGCGCCCCCTGGTGCTGGCCTTCGACAAGGTCAACGCTTTTTACGGCAAGAGCCACATCCTCAACGACGCCAGCTTGCAGGTACGCGAGGGCGAGATCGTGGCCCTGCTGGGCCGCAACGGCGCGGGCAAGTCCACGCTGCTGAAAAGCCTGGTGGGCCTGCTGCCACCGGCCAGCGGGCGCGTGAATTTCAACGGCCGCGAGATCGCGGGCCTGGGCGCGCCGGACATCGCACGCATCGGCATCGGTTACGTGCCGCAAGGGCGTGGCCTGTTCGCCGGCATGACGGTGGCCGAGAACCTGGCGCTGGGCCGGTTGGCGCGCCCGACCGACGGCAAGACTGGCGTGGTCTGGAACGAAGCCAAGATCCTCGAATATTTCCCGCGTCTGAAAGAGCGCATGCACGTCGCCGCCGACTACCTTTCGGGTGGCGAGCAGCAGATGGTGGCCGTGGCGCGCGCGCTGTCAGGCAACGTCAGGCTGCTGCTGCTCGACGAGCCTTTCGAGGGCCTGGCGCCCACGGTGGTTCAGGAGCTGTTCACGGTCTTTGACAAGCTGCGCCAGCATGTTTCGATCGTCATCGTCGAGCACAACCTGGACCTGGTGCTGGCCCTGGCTGACCGCGTCTACGCGCTGGAGCGCGGCGCCGTCTTCCACGAAGGCCCGGCCGCACCGCTGCTGACCGATCTCGACTATCGCAAGAAGATCTTGTGGCTGTGATCGCCATAAGGAACCAAGAAGGAATGATCATGAGCAAAAAACCGGAACTCAAGCTCCTGCTGGAAAAGATGGCCAACATGCCCTGGAAGGAATATCCGGGGCACTTCGGCGGCGCCCTGTCCAAGGAATTGGCCGGGCCCGAGACCACAGGCAGTTCGCGTGTGGACTTCCGCATCTCGCGCTATGCGCCCATGGCCTATGTGCAGGAGCACGTGCACAAGGTGCAGGAGCAGGTCTACTACGTGCTCGAAGGTGAGGGCATCCTCACGCTGGACGACACCAAAAACCTGATGCGCCCGCACGATTACGTCTATGTGCCGCCGGGTGTGCGCCACAGCTTCACCAACACCGGTACCGATGGCCTGGTCTTCCTGGTCATCACCACGCCGGCTTCCGACGACGAAGAGGAGATGCGCTGATGGACCGACAGGCCAATGCCAGGCTGGACGGCGCGAGTCCCGCCACCTATGGTTTGCTGATCGATGGCCAGTGGGTCGCGGGTGCCGCTGCACGTGTGAGCGTGCTGGACAAGTACAAGCTGCAACCCTGCGCCACCATCACCACGGCCGACGCAGCCCAGGTGCAGCGCGCCGTGGAGGTGGCACATGCGGCCTTCCGCGCCGGCGCACCCGTGGCCTATGAGCGCGGCGCCATCCTGGACCGCGCGGCCCAGCTGCTGGAGACGCGTGCCCCCGAGTTCGTGCGGACCATGCAGCTCGAGGCCGGTTTCACGCAGAGCGACGCCATGGGTGAGGTGCGCCGTTGCGTGCAGACGCTCAAGCTCTCTGGCGAGGAAGCGCGTCGTCTCGCGGGCGATGTGATTCCGCTGGCCGGTGCGCCTGGCGCGGCCGGTCGCCTGGCCTTCACCCTGCGCGTGCCCCTGGGTGTGGTGGCCGCCATCACACCTTTCAACTCGCCGCTCAACACGGTGACCCACAAGGTGGCGCCGGCTTTCGCGGCGGGCAATGCCGTGATCCTCAAGCCCTCTACCCACACGCCGCTCACGGCCTGCCTGCTGGCCGAGGTGCTGCTCGAAGCGGGCCTGCCCAAAGGCTTCCTGTCCGTGCTGCACGGCAGTGCCGAAGTGGTGGGCCTGCTGCAGGCCGAGGAGCGCGTGCGTTTCTTCGCCTTCACGGGCAGTACCGAGGTGGGCCGCAAGATCCAGCAGGCCGCGGGCCTGCGCCGCACGCAAATGGAGTTGGGCTCGATCGCCTGCACCATCGTCTGTGATGACGCCAAGCTGGACGCGGCTCTGCCCAAGATCGTCAACGCGGGCTACCGCAAGGCCGGCCAGGTCTGCACCTCGGTGCAGTTGTTGCTGGTGCATGAGTCGCTGCAGGCCGAGGTGGAGCAGCGTCTGGCCAAGATGGTGCAGGACCTGTCTTATGGCGACCCGCAGGACCCCAAGACCTTTGTTGGTCCAGTGATCAGCGAGGAAGCGGCCGTGCGCATTGAGCAGTGGGTCGACGACGCCATGGCCCAGGGCGCCAAGCGTCTGGCCGGTGGCGCACGCCAGGGCGCCGTGGTGCCGCCCACCTTGCTCACGAATATCAGCAACACCATGCGCGTGGGCTGCAACGAGATCTTTGGCCCCGTGGTCTGCATCGTGCCCTTCAAGACCCTGGACCAGGCCATCGCACGCGTGAATACCACGCCCTTCGGCCTGGCCACCGGCCTGTTCACCAACCGCCTGGGCGACGCGCTGGCCGCGGCCCAGCAGCTGGAGGTGGGCGGTGTGCACATCAACGAGACGTCCAGCTCGCGTGTGGACCTCATGCCCTACGGTGGCAGCAAGGACAGCGGCTTCGGCCGCGAAGGCCCGCACTACGCGGTCCATGAAATGACGGAAGAGCGTATCGTGACCTTCACGACCCTCTGACAGACAGTTATCCGAGAAGAGAGAAAGTCATGCCCAAGTTGAAAGGTGGCGAGCTGATCGCCCAGTATCTGGTCCAGGAGCAAGTGCCGTACATCTTCGGCATCTGCGGCCACGGCAACGTCGGCATCCTCGATGCCCTGTACGACGTGAAGGACCAGCTGCAGCTGGTCTCGCCGCGGCACGAGCAATGCGCCGGTCACATGGCCGACGCCTACTTCCGTGTCAAGCACAAGCCGGTGGCCACGCTCACGTCTACCGGCCCCGGCTCGGCGAACATGGTAATGTCCTGCGCCACGGCGCTGTCGGATTCCTCGGCCTTCCTGTGCATCACCTCCAATGTGCCGACCTCGCAGCACAACCGCGCACCCTTCCAGGAGCTGTACAAGCACAACCAGGCCGACTTCGCCCAGGTCATGCGCCCCGTGGTCAAGCGCGCCTTCCAGCCCAGCCGCGTGGACATGCTGCCCCTGGCCCTGCGCCAGGCCATGGACACCATGGTCACGGGCCGTCCCGGCCCGGTGAACCTCGACATCCCTTACAACGTCTACCAGGAAGAGGCGGATGTGGAGCTGCCACCGGCCTCCCACATCCACCGCGCCCACCGACCGGGTGCGAACGAGGCTGACATTGCCGCGGCGCTGGACCTGCTGGCCGCCGCGCGCCAGCCGGTGTTCTTCATCGGTCACGGCGCCACGCTCTCCGAAGCCGGCCCCGAAATCACCGAGCTGGCCGAGAAGCTGGGCGTGCCCGTGATCACCTCGCCCAACGGCATGGGCGCGATCCGCGGCGACCACCCGCTGGCCCTGGGCTTTATCGGCCGCAACGGCGCCTACCCGGCCAACGAGGCCGGCCGTCGCGCCGACCTGGTGATCACGTTGGGCACACGTTTCGATGACCGCAGCTCGTCGAGCTGGTACGAGGGCTACTCGTGGAATTTCCCCAAAACCAAGCTGGTGCACGTGGACATCGACCCGCAGGAGCTGGGCCGCAACTACGCGCCGGACCTCGGCGTCATCGCTGATGTGAAAATCTTCACGCGTCAGCTGCTCAATGCCCTGCCCGCGCGCAAAGAGATCGGCGCTACGCGCTACGCGCCCTGGTTGGCCCAGGTGCAGGGCTGGCAGGCGCAGTGGGAGAGCTTTGTGCGTCCGCACTTCGGAGACTCCACCAGCCCGTTGCGCCCCGAGTTCGTCGTGGGCACGCTGCAGAAGGTGCTGCCTGACGACGTGATCCTTGCGCTCGACTCTGGCGTGCATCACAACTGGTTCATGCAGTTCTGGCAGGCCAAGCGCCCGCAGAGCATGCTCAACAGCTGGGGTTATTCGAGCATGGGCTTCGGCGTCTGCGGCGTCATGGGCGCGCAGTTTGCCGCGCCCGACCGCCCCTGCGTGGCCGTGGTTGGCGACGGCGGTTTCACCATGGCGCCCTATGTGCTCTGCACGGCAGTGGAATACAAGTTGCCGGTGGTCTGGATCATCTGGAACAACTTCGCCTGGGGCGCCATCCGCGACCTGCAGTACGGCCTCTTCGACGGGCGCGAGATCGGTACGGCCTTCTACAAGGGCCAGACCGGCGAGCGCTACAACCCGGACTTCGCAGCCTGGGCCCGCGCCTGTGGTGCCGATGGTTACACCGTCACGCGCCCCCAGGACCTGGGTGTCACCGTGCAGCAGGCGCTGAAGAACAAGCGCCCCTGCGTGATCGACGTGCACGTGGACGCCGACGTGCGCCCGCCGTCGACCGGCACCTGGCAGCTGCCGCCCATCCCCTACAAGGAACCGATCTACGGCAAACCGTACAAGGCCTGAACAGAACAGCTTTCATAGAAGAGGATTCCCCATGAGCAAAAAGATCGCCCTTGTTTTCGGCGGCACGCGCGGTATCGGCGCGGCCACGGTGCAGAAGCTGGCCGAAAGTGGCTATGACGTGGCCTACACCTATGTGAGCAGCGCTCCCAGCGTGCCGGCCAGGATCGGTGCCAGCACCACCAAGGGTTACCAGGTGGACATCCGCGAGCCGGCCCAGGTGGCCCAGGTCTTTGCCGATGTGGCCAGGGACTTCGGCAACATGCCGCACTGCGTGGTGGCCAATGCCGGCATCAATGTGCCGCCAGGTCCGATCGCGACGTACGACCCCGAAAACTTCCGCAAGGTGGTCGAGGTGAACCTGGTCGGCGCTTTCAACGTGCTGAGTGCCGCGGCGAAGAACGTGGTCGACGGCGGCAACATCATCGGCCTGACGACCTCCATGGTCCGTATGAGCATTCCTGGTGTAGGTGCCTATACAGCGACCAAGGCTGCTGTCGAAAGTCTGCTGCGCTCCATGTCCAAGGAGCTCGCCGCACGCAAGATCCGCGTCAACGGCGTGGCCCCGGGTCCGGTGGACACGGACCTCTTCCGCGCCGGCAAGGACGAGGCGGCGATTGCGCGCTCGGCG
>CAMLNH010000012.1 GCA_946481355.1 uncultured Curvibacter sp. | reverse complement strand
AATCGTCTTCGAAGGAGTCGAGTTCAGCTACCCTGGCACCGAGCGACCAGCGCTGAGGAATATCAACCTCCGCATTGGCGCGGGGCAGACCGTCGCCCTGGTCGGCGCCTCTGGGGGCGGCAAGACCACCATCAGCGCGCTGATTCCCCGGTTCTATCCTGTCAACCGTGGACGCATCCTGATCGACGGCATCGACATACATGAGCTCAGCCTGCTCAGCCTGCGCAGCAACATCGCCCTGGTCAGCCAGGACGTGGTGCTGTTCAACGATACCGTCGAGGCCAACATCGCCTACGGCACTTTGGGCACCCACAGTCGCGACGATGTGATCCGCGCCGCACGCGCTGCGCACGCCTGGGAGTTCATCGAGAAGCTCCCCGAGGGCCTGGGCACGATGATAGGAGAGAACGGCGCGCGCCTGTCCGGCGGTCAGCGTCAGCGCATCGCCATCGCCCGCGCCCTGCTCAAGAACGCGCCCATCCTGATCCTTGACGAGGCCACCTCGGCGCTGGACACGGAATCAGAACGCCAGGTGCAGGCCGCACTCGCCGTCCTGATGAAGGATCGGACCACACTGGTCATCGCTCACCGCATGAGCACCATCGAACATGCAGACCGCATCCTAGTTCTCGATCAGGGCCGCATCGTCGAGGAAGGAACACACGACGAACTGCTTCATGCCAACGGCTATTACGCCAGTCTGCTACGCGTTCAGACATGACCATCCCCATCCTCATGTACCACCAGATCGACGCACCGCCACCGAGCGGCACGCCGTTGCGTGGACTGGTAGTGTCCCCTGGCTCATTTGCTCGCCAGATGTGGCTGTTGCGACTTCTGGGCTATCGCGGCCTGTCGATGCATGACCTGGAGCCCTATCTCAGCGGCGAGAAGCGGGGACGCGTGGTTGGCATCACCTTCGACGACGGCTACCAGAACAACCTGCACAATGCCCTGCCCGTGCTGCAGCGACATGGCTTCACGGCCACGATCTACGCAGTCAGCAGCATGATTGGCGGCACCAACAGCTGGGATCGGGGACTGGTCACCGAAAAACCGCTGATGGGCCAAAAGGACTGGCAGGCCTGGCTGTCTGCTGGCATGGACGTCGGCTCACACACGCGTACCCACGCCGACCTTGACAAGCTTGATGACGCGCAGGCAATCGACCAGATCCAGAACTCCAGGAGTGAACTCGAGCAGACGCTGGGTTGTAAGGTGCGGCATTTCTGCTACCCCTATGGTCGCTACCGGCCCGAGCACGCCCGTATGGCCGAACAGGCTGGTTACCGGACGGCAACCACCACGCGGCGAGGCCGTGTGCATCCAGGCGATGACCCGATGCATCTGAGACGCGTACTGGTGGCGCAAGCAACGAACCTGGGCCACCTTCTGCTCAAATTGGTCACCCGCTACGAGGACCGGCACGGCTAGGCTACCCTGCCGAACCAGTTCATCCATCAATTTTCGACTGTCACTCTCCGTATGGCATCCACCAGCAGCAACACAGCACCCCCTGAGACCTGCGAGATCTGTGGCTCTCACGATCTGCGGGAACTGTTTCCGAAAGAGATGATGAAGGGAAGGGACGGTCCTTTTCGCTATGTTCACTGCATAGCCTGCGGCAGCACCTACCAACCAGTCCGGCTTGACGACTACGGCAAGTACTACCCAGATTCTTACTACTCCTTCCGGTATCAGGAACCCAGAGGCTTTTCAGCACGACTGCGCCAGTTCAAGCGCGCCGTGAGAAACAGGTACTACTTCTATGGCAGAGGTTGGATTGGACGCCTCTTGGCCGGCGCTCGCCCCTGCCCCGTCAACCATCTCTCGCGCCATATTCAACTGCGTCCGGACATGACCATCCTTGAGATCGGCAGCGGCACTGGCGAATTGCTGCATGAGATCGCTGACGTTGGCGTTCGACGCGCCGTCGGCATCGATCCCTTTCTGCCAAATGACATTAAGTTTCGCAATGGTGCTCAGGTACTGAAAATGTCCATTGAGGCGTACGGCCGGCAATATCCAGATGAGAAATTCGATCTCATCATGTTCAACCACTCGCTGGAACACTCCCCGACGCCGCAGCTGGATCTGCAGCGCATCACACGACATCTTGCCCCCGACGGCGAGATCCTTGTGCGCCTGCCTGTGGCTGGCTCCGCGATTGCCGAGCAGTACGGAGAGCATTGGTGGTCGCTCGACGCACCTCGCCACATCTATCTCTTCAGCGTGCGATCGATGGAGTTGTTCGCGCAGAAATGCGGATTGAAGGTCAAGCGGGTTCACTTCGAAGGTGCGATCGATGACTACATGGCTAGCGAGCAACACAAAGAGGGAATACCTCTACTCGATGAACGCTCCTACGTCGTTACCAAACGCCTGGATCGTTTCAGCCAAAAACAGCTACTGGATTTCCAGACCCAGATCGACAAACAGAATGCAGACGGGACAGCTGCCCAAGCCGGTTTTGTGCTGACCTTCCGATAGTTCACTCATGAGCGCTCCTTTCGCCCTCTACTGCAAGAGCTACCGCACCGATCTGCGCAGGGTATTGAGGCTGGCGGAATCAGTCCGCCGCTTCAATGCAGACCAGATCCCCTTTTACGTCTCGGTCCCCCAATCCGACATCGGCCTGTTCCGCTCCCACCTGACAGGATACGACGTAACGCTCGTCGAGGATGAAGCCATAACTGCCGCCAACCCGCGTATGCATTCTGGCAAGCTTCGCGACCTCCCGGGTTCGATCTCACAGCAGATTGTCAAATCGGAGTTTTGGCGACTGGGCCTGGCAGACACCTATATATGCCTCGACTCTGATGCAGTTTTCATGCGCCCAATAAGCCAAGATGATTTTTTAGTGGGGGGTTGGATACCGTACACGGTGATAGATGAAGGCCACGAGTTCATCGAATCCGCGCTGCGCGAACGCAAGAATCGCGCCGTCGACGCTTTCAGGAACGTTGCGACCACCATACAAACTCTATTCGAGCGCCCCGGCCGCTTGTACAGCTTTGGCCCGTTCCCTGTGCTCTGGCATCGGTCCGTTTGGGAAAGTCTGGAGCAGGAGTTCCTCTCTCCGCGACGATGGACTCTTCTCGATGCCATCGTGCATGCACCAGCGGAATCGCATTGGTACGGCGAGAGCCTGCTGAAATACCGTGCAATCCCCCTGCACCCCTGCCAACCTTTGTTTAAGGTCTACCACTATGCTTGGCAGTTTGATCAGGACAGGCGCGGGGACATCACCGGCGATGATCTGGCTACGCTGTACTGCGGCGTGATCTATCAGTCTGCCTGGGAACGCAGCATGGACTGGCCGCGCGAGGGTGGATCACTGGGCTCAAGACTGGGCCGCCGGCTTCGTCGCATCCTGGGACGAATCTGATCGTTTCCGGCTCTGCCCCAGCTTGAGCGCCGTGTATGCATAGGCCAGTATCAACCCCTGCATCTCGAGCATGTGATCCCGGTAAACAGAGTCCGTAAGTCCGCGAAGCACCCAGAAAGCGACCGCAGAGGTCAAAACCAGGGCCCAGACTCTCGTGTCGGTCGTGCTGTTGCCTCTCAGGTTTGCACGCCCTTGCCGGAAAAAGTAAGCCAGCATGGCCAGGTAAAGCAAGGCACCACCCCAACCTATCGCCAGCGTCATGTCGATCCAGCCATTGTGCGAATGCAACAGGGGCATCGCAGGCGCGGGGCATTCCTCGGCCAGCAAATGTTGGAACGCAAAGCGTGAGCCGTCACTGCCCCAAGGATGCGAAAGTACCAGATGCATGCCGGCGCGCAGTGCCACCACGCGCGCACCGTCTCCACCTTGAACGCTCGCGAGTATCTCGCTGACCCGACCGGTCTCGCTGTACCGATGCCGGATCTCCTCTTCAATCGTCGACACACCCTTGCAGGCGATCAACAGCTCATCGCCGAGCAAGCCGGCGGACAGCTGGTCCGTCATGTTGCGCCAGCGAGGATCGTTCCTGGTCGCCAGGGTGAAGATCGCGCTGCCGACGACCACCAACCCCAGAAGCGTCAGAATGACGTTGCGCCGCCTCTCCCGACTGCTCAGCCAGAAGGCCTGCCCCAGCACCAGCAGAGACCCGAGGACGGCAAAGGCAAAACCTGCACGGGAGCGGGCAAGCACCGTACTCAACAGGGCCGCCAGGATCAGCACAAGAGCAACGGGACGAAGGCGCGATTCTCCCGCCACAAAGGCAGCACTCAGCAGGATGACAGCGTGCCCGGCGGCGTAGCCCAGATCTGCGTGATGCGTTTCCCGCCCCCACGAGCCCCAGGGCACGGATCCAGACTGGATGAACTGCCACCCGAGGAGCGTCAGATGTACCAGAATCGGCACGGCGCTAAGCACGCCAAGCTGCATGACCGAGCCCTGCCCTTGGCGCCTGAGCAGAATGGCAAGGCCGGCACCTGCAACCATGGCGAGCAGCACCCGCCCCCATTGGCCCGTCAGGCTCTGCCAAGCCTGCATCCTGTCATCCGCTATCAGCGGAAACACCAGCAGATACCCCAGCCAGAGAATGACAGGCCAGCTCCATGGCATGTCGTCACGCAGATCGCGAAAACTCAGGAGGAGCACGATCAGGAGTCCAGCCAAGGCCAGATTGCGCAAGGCGATGGTGCTGGCCATGGGCAATACCGCCAGATAGACCGCGCCGAGCGCGGCAGCCAAAGCGACGGTGCCGGAGATTCGCTGATTCATGCAAAGGACCTGATCTTGCGCAGCCATAACCAGCGTTTCAGCGGACTGCGTGGCGCATCGGCCTGCAAAGCAGCGTGCCGGAGTTCACGACGAGCCTCCAAGGCGGGGGTCCACTCGCCTCTTGAGCGCAGATCCTCGTAGGCCTGCAGGACCGCCAAATTCCCCAACCGCGTGTGCTCAAAGCGGGCATCTGGATGCTTGGACTGCAGCAACTTCTTGTTTTTTTTCATCAGTGCGCGTGCCGCGCCACTTCCCTGGAACGTCGCACTGCCGGTGTGCATGACGAACACATCCTCGGTGATCATCTGGCGGTAGCCCGCCTTGGCGAGCCGCAAGCTGAAATCGAAATCCTCGAAATAGCCCAGCCCGAAGGTGACATCCAGTCCACCGAGTTCCGTCCAGACATCCGCGCGTATGGCGATGCAGAAGAAATCGCTGCGATAGGTCGGCATCAGGTGACCTGTCGGGTGTTGGTGGATCCAGGCACCTGTCTCCAGCCACTCCTGCGCGGTGGCACCAGGCTTCCAGAGCCTTTGTCCGTTACCTGCTGAGTTGGTAACGGGCCCCAGCATCGCCACGTCGTCGGGCGCGTCATGGATCACCCGTTTGAGCGCATCCAAGGCTCCGGCGGGAAACAGCGTATCGTTGTTCACCAACAGCAACCACTTTCCGGTCGCCTGCGCCACTCCCCAGTTCATCCCGCCGGCAAAGCCCCGGTTACTTTCACTGAGCAGACACCGGGCCCGGGGATGCTGCTGGCACCACGCCGTCGTTCCTGCGGCGGAGTCGTCAGGTGACCCGTTGTCAATGACAAGCAACTCGATATCCGGGTCATCCAGCCATGGAAGCAAGGACTCCAGGCATGGCCGGGTGGTGAGCTCGAAATGGCGGAACCCCAGGACGACCAGCGACAGCAGTGGCGTCTTCAAACTCGCCCCGCTCACCGCTGCATCACCCACGCAATCAGCTGCCGAGTCGAAGCCGCCGTCGTGTAGGGGCTCTCACGCCCGCTGTCCGGCAGCCCCTCCACACGCCAACGCTCGTAAAGCTTCTCCAACACCATGGCCAGCGGCTGCGCCACGGCGACGGCAGCACTGTCACCCGGCTCAATCCCCGTCTCCACCGTCACATGCCCCTCCCCCCGGATCATCGCCGCCATCTGCGGGTTGCGATGCACAATGGACAGAATGGGACGCTGCATCCAGAGGTATTCGTAGAGCTTGGAGGGGATGTACTCCTCGCACAGCGGGTCCTCGCCGTGCAGCAGCAGCAGCACGTCCACACCGCGCATGCGATGCAGGATCTGGTCGCGGCCGGACAGGCCGGAGGTCGGATCGGCTTCGATGCGGCCGAACTGGCGCACCAGCTCGCGCACTGGTGAGTACTGCAACAACTCGGCGGCAGGCGCGTCGATGGCGCCGCCATAGATGTGCAGCTCGGTCTGCGCCACCATCTCAGGACGGCGGGTCTGGAGCAGCTCCAGCGCCTTGATGAAGGGCACCATGCTGCGCGTGGCCGAGAGCGAACCAAAATGACCGACCACGAACTTCGCGCCCGGCTTGTAGGGCGGCAAGGCATCGAAAGGCTTGTCGATGCCGGGCAGCATCATCTTGCCCCTGTCGCCCAGCTGCGGATGGCGCGCGCGCGCACTGGCCAGGGCCTGGTCGGTGAACCAGATGGCGATATCGGCATCAGTGCAGATCTGGCGTTCGATGTCCGCCTGTTTCTTCTGGTGTGGGGTCCGCGGCGTGGTGCCGGGAACAACCAGCGGGTCGTGCACTTCGGCCAGCCAGGGCGTCCCGGTCGCGAACTTGAGCGCACGTCCGGCCACATGGGCGGCGTAGGCACCGCCGGTGGAATAGATCAGATCAAACGGCTGCTGGCGCGCCAGCGCCCTGCCCTTGAGATAGGCGGTAAGCCACCAGGACCAGGAGCTCTCCAGCGGACGCAACAGCTTCTCGACCACCATGCCAGGCACGAGCACGAAGGATGCCAGCAGCATCAGCACACGATAGACCACCCCTTTGCCGAAACGCTTGCGCAGTACATGGCGCAGGTCGAAGCGCAAACCGGCGGGCCCGGCGGGCCAGAGCCGGTAGTGCTCCAGTTCCCCGTCCTGCTCACCGGAGACGCCGCTGAGCACCACAAGTTCGATGCCGGCCGCCTTGAGATGCGGCAGCTTGTCGGTGATGGTATGGCTGGCCGCGCGGCCGTCCATATTGAAGGCGTGCGAAAGGATGAGCCAGCGTTGCCGGGGTTTGTCAGTCATAGGGAGCGGATGGAGAGAGCCTGCTGGTACAGGGCTTCGTATTCTAGCGCCGCCCTCTCCCAGGTATGGGCCTGCGCGAAGGCCAGTCCCTGACCGCGCAGACGATCGGCCAGGCCCGCATCGTCGAGCACCGAGCGGACCAGGCGTGCCATGTCCGCGCTGTTGCGCGGGTCGTGCAGCAGCAGGGCCTCCTGCCCGTCGTGCAGCTCGCGCGAGATGCCGCAGTGCACGGGACCGCTGACGACCACGGGCAGGCCATGCGACATGGCTTCGAGCACCACCATGGCATAGGTGTCCTCCAGCGTCGGGTGCACCAGGCAATCGGCCGCACGGTAGGCTGGCACCAGATCGTCCTGCGAGCCCAGAAAGTGTACGCGGGACTCCAGGCCCAGCTCGCGCACCATCGCCATGTAGCGCGGTGCCGCCCCAGGCTTGCCGGCGATCACCAGCTGCACATCCAGCGGCAGTTGCTGCAGCGCCGGCAACAGGGCGTCCAGGCCCTTGCGCTTGTAGTCGTTGGCCACGAAAAGCAGCAACGGCTGCTCCAGAGGCAGCGCCAGCATGCGCCGGGCCATGGTGCGTGTCACCTTGTCCTGCTGCAGTGCGGTGCCGGGTGTGATGACCGAGAGGCGTTTGCGGCTGCCCGGGTAGGCCAGTTCGCATTCCTGGCGCAACATCTCCGAGGTCGCCACGATGCTGCGCCCCGGCCGGCGGGCAAAGCGCGCCCCCTCGAGCCGGACATAGGTGGCCAGACGCGGGCTGGTCCAGATCCTGAGCCACTGCAAGGCACGCCGCCAACCACGCTTGCCGTGCAGCAGGTTGTAGCGCAGCGGCCGCACATGTATGGTCTGCACTTGGCCGTGCCAGGTGTTCTCATGCGAATGCACCGCATCAAAGCCCTTGCGTGTCTGCCACCAGCTCGACAGGGCGAAGACCAGCTGGTTGAGCCAGCGCGGCTTCTGCCCCATGCTGGCGACACGGTGGTAATGGATGCCTGGCACGGGCTCGTTGCTTTCCTGGGAGTAGACATGCACCTCGTGGCGTGCGGCCAGCTGCTCGGCAATGGCCACGGCATAACTCTCGGCGCCGCCGCCGGCGCGCGAGAAATTGCGGTTGATGATGGCGATGCGCATGCGTCGGCGAACCCCGGATCAGAGCAGCACGATGTCGTACTGCTCCTGCCACATCGAGGCCTCGCTCTGCAGGGAGATGGGCTTGCCGATGAAGTCGGACAGACCCGCCAGGTGCTGACTCTCCTCATCAAGCAGCAGCTCGATGACCTGGGGTGCCGCCACCACACGGAACTCGCGCGGGTTGAACTGCCGCGCCTCGCGCAGGATCTCGCGCAGGATGTCGTAGGCCACGCTGCGAGCGGTCTTGACGATGCCCTTGCCCGCGCAGCTCGGGCAGGGTTCGCAGAGCATGTGGGCCAGCGACTCGCGCGTGCGCTTGCGCGTCATCTCCAGCAGACCCAGCTGCGAGAAGCCACCCAGCATGGTCTTGACGCGGTCGCGTGCGAGCTGCTTGCGGAACTCGGCCACCACCGCCTCGCGGTGGTCTTCGCGCGTCATGTCGATGAAGTCCGCAATGATGATGCCACCGAGGTTGCGCAGACGCAGCTGGCGTGCGATGGCCCCCGCTGCCTCCAGATTGGTCTTGAAGATGGTGTCGTCGAAGTTGCGCGCCCCGACGAAGCCGCCGGTGTTGACGTCGATGGTCGTCAGCGCCTCGGTCTGATCCACGATCAGATAGCCACCGGACTTGAGTTCCACGCGCCGCCCCAGGGCCTTGGCGATCTCCTCGTCGATGCCGAAGAGATCGAAGATGGGCCGCTCGCCCTTGTAGTGCTGCAGCTTGGCCGCGGCGGCGGGCATGAACTCCAAGCCGAAGGCCTGGAGGGCTTCGTACTGCTCACGCGAATCGACCTTGATGGAAACGGTGCGTTCGCTGACCAGGTCGCGCAAGACACGCTGCAGCAGGTTCAGATCCAGATGCAGCAAGGACTTGGGCGGCAGGCGCGTGGAGGCGTCCTTGATGCGCGCCCAGGTCTTGCGCAGATAGGCAATGTCCTCGCTCAGCTCGGCGTCACTGGAATCCTCGCCATTGGTGCGCAGGATGAAACCGCCCCCACCGCCACTCTCCTTGCTGCCCACCAGCTGCTGCAAGCGCCGGCGCAGTTCGTCGCGCTCGGCCGGCGGGATCTTCTGCGAGACGCCGATGTGCTCGTCCTGCGGCAGAAAGACCAGCAGGCGCCCGGCGATGCTGATCTGCGTGGACAGGCGCGCGCCCTTGGTACCTATGGGGTCCTTGATGACCTGCACCATCAGTGCCTGCCCCTCGAAGACCTGCTTCTCGATCGGCACCTGGGGCTGCGAGGCACGGGAAGCACTGAGCGACTCGCCTTCCGCCGGCGGATGCCAGACGTCGGCCACATGCAGGAAGGCCGCGCGCTCCAGCCCGATGTCGATGAAGGCCGACTGCATGCCCGGCAGCACGCGCGAGACCTTGCCCAGATAGATATTGCCCACCAGACCGCGTTCGCTGGCGCGTTCTACGTGCAGCTCCTGCACGGCGGCGTTTTCCACCACGGCCACGCGCGTCTCCTGCGGTGACCAGTTGACCAGGATGTCTTCTTGCATGGCTCTTGAGGCCCTTTTGGATTAGATCTTGAAGCCGTAGGCCCGCAGCAACTCGGCCGTCTCGAACATGGGCAGGCCCATGATGCCCGAATAGCTCCCGGCGATGTGGCTAATGTACGCTGCCGCCCGTCCCTGCACCGCGTAAGCACCGGCCTTGCCCATGGGCTCGCCGCTGGCCACGTAGGCTGCGATCTGCGCCCGGCTCACGGCGGCAAAGGTCACGCGCGAATCGCTCAGGGCCTGCAGGCAACGACGCGGCGTGCCCACGGCCACAGCCGTCAGCACCCGGTGCGTGGTGCCTGTCAGTTCACCCAGCATGCGACGCGCATCGGCCGCATCCGCCGGTTTGCCATAGATCGTGCGGCCCAGCGCCACCGTGGTATCCGAGCACAGCACGGGCGCGACCGGCAGGCCCCGGCGCTTCAGGCGCGCCAGCGCCGCGTCCAGCTTGAGCTGGGTCACGCGCTGCACATAGGCAACGGGCGCCTCGCCGGGTTTCACAGCCTCCAGCGCCTCGGCATCCTCGTCGGCGTCGGGCAGCAGTAGCTCGTGGCGCACACCGAGCTGCTCCAGCAACTGGCGGCGGCGCGGGCTCTGGGAGGCGAGGTAGATGAAATCCGGCTTCATTCGCGGTGATACGGGTGGTTGGCGTTGATGGACCAGGCGCGGTAGAGCTGCTCCACCAGCAGCACGCGCACCATGGCGTGCGGCAGGGTCAGGTCCGAGAGGCGGATGCGCTCATGCGCCCCCTGGCGAAACGCGGGTTCCAGCCCGTCAGGGCCGCCGATCACCAGCGCCACATCCGTGCCGCCCAGCTGCCAGTCCTTGAGCTTGCCGGCCAGCGCCACGGTGGTCAGCGCCGCGCCACGCTCATCCAGGGCGACGACACGGGTGCCCTTGGGAATCGCTTCCTCGATGCGCTTGCGCTCGGCCGCCATGAGCTGCTCGACCGTGCGCGAGCCGCGCGGCTCGGTCTTGACGGCCTTGAGTTCGACCTTGAGTTCGGGCGGGAAACGCTTGGCGTAGTCGTCCCAGGCCGTCTGGGCCCAGTCGGGAACACGCTGGCCGACCGCGACGATCAGCAGCCTCATGGCCAGGGATCAGCCCTTGCGGGCAGGGCTCTTCTTGGCCGGGGCCTTCTTCGCCACGACCTTCTTGGCCGCCGGCTTGGGGGCGTTGACCTTCACGACCTTGGGCGCGGGCTTGGCCGTCTTGAGGGCCGGGGTCTTGCCCGCGACCGTCTTCTTGGCCGGTGCCTTGCCGGAGGATTTGGCGGCGGCCTTCTGCTGCTGCGCCCTGGACGGGAAAGCCTCGGTCTGTCCCTTCTTCGCTGCGCTGGAGCGCTTCAGGCTGGTCGCCTTGACTTCTTCCTTCCTGGGCGCGACCTGGGCCATGGGCTTGTCGGCCCCGAACTTCAGGCGCACCGGCGTCTCGCCCCAGAGGTCTTCAAGGTGGTAGTACTGGCGGATGGCTGGCTGCATGATATGCACCACGGCCTGGCCGCAGTCCACGATGATCCATTCGCCGTTGTCCTCGCCTTCCATGCGCGGCTTGTTGAAGCCGGCATCACGCACGGCATCACGCACGCTGGCGGCCAGGGCCTTGGTTTGACGGTTGGACGTGCCCGAGGCCACCACCACGCGCTCGAACAGCGGCGATAGCTTCTCGGTATTGAACACCTGGATGTCCTGGGCCTTCACGTCCTCCAGGCCATCGACGATGGCGCGCTGGAGTTTCTGGATATCTTTCTTGGCGGCGGTTTCAGTGATCATCAGGTGCGGGGAGCTGGTTCGTGAGTTATTTGGGGTCGCGTTGCGGTGCAATCGAGATGAATTGACCACCAACATTTCGCAGCATGGGCTGTCTGCCCATGCAAGGAATTTGGTGGGCAAGTCGCCCGATTTCACCACAACCCGCAGGGCTCATGCTTTTTCGGGCGGCCTGCGGCGTTGCAAAACCAGGCAAGGCGTCCAGCCTTGCCTTGGGTTTTGCGCCTTGCACTCCATCCCGAAAAAGCATGAGCGCGATCCCCAAATAACTCACGAATCAGCTCCTGAGTAAAGATGGTTTTGTTCAATATAGCGTGCAACGGCGGGGCTGACCAGAGGCGCGATCCCCTGCCCTCCGGCCACCCGGGCGCGGATGCCGGTGGCGCTGATGTCCATGGCCGGCATTTCAATCTTGCGGAAACGCCCGGCCATCTCGGGCGGCGGGACGAAGCGGGTTTCCTGTCCGGTCAGCACATCGCGGTCGGCCACGCAGATGGTGGCCAGGGTCACGATCTCCTGCCAGTTGCGCCAGGTCGGCAGCACGTCGGCCTGGTCCTTGCCCATGACCAGGAACAACTCGGCCTGCGGGTGCTCGGCATGCAGCTCGCGCAGCGTGTCCAGGGTGTAGGACGGGCCATCCCGACGGATCTCGCGGTCATCGAGCACCACAGGCCCCAGATCCTCGAAGGTCAGCCGGCTCATGGCCAGACGATGGGCAGCGCCGGTCAGCGGGCGGGTCTTGTGCCAGGCGCGGCCGGTGGGCAACACGTGCAGGGCATCGAGCTGCAGCTGCGCGAGCGCCGCCCCCGCCAGCGCACGGTGGGCGAGGTGCGGCGGGTCGAAGGCACCGCCGAACATGCCGAGTTTGCGGATGTTCAAGATAGGATCCAGTCGCGCCGCGGCAGAAAGCGGGTGTAGAGCTCGGCTTCGGACGAACCCGGCTCGGGCTGCTGCTGGTAGGCCCAGCTCGCCAGCGGCGGCATGGACAGCAGGATGGATTCGGTGCGCCCGCCCGACTGCAGGCCGAAGTGCGTGCCGCGGTCCCAGACCAGGTTGAACTCGACGTAGCGGCCGCGGCGGTAGAGCTGGAAATTGCGCTCGCGCTCGCCGTAGGCCATGGCCTTGCGGCGCTCGACGACGGGCAGATAGGCAGCCAGGAAAGCATCGCCCACCGCACGCAGCATGGCAAAGCTGCCCTCGAAGCCCAGCTCCGAGAAATCGTCGAAGAACACACCTCCAACGCCACGCGCCTCGTTGCGGTGCTTGAGGAAGAAGTACTCGTCGCACCAGGCCTTGAAGCGCGGGTACTTGTCCGCGCCAAAAGGCTGCAGGGCATCGCGGCAGACGGTGTGGAAATGCACCGCGTCCTCCTCGAAGCCGTAATAGGGCGTGAGATCCATGCCGCCGCCGAACCAGCAGACCCCCTGCCCGTCCGGTCCCTTCGCGGCCAGCATGCGCACGTTCATGTGCACCGTGGGTACATAGGGATTGCGCGGATGGAAGACCAGGGACACGCCCATGGCCTCGAAGGGAGCCCCGGCGAGTTCCGGACGATGCTGCGTGGCCGAAGGCGGCAGCCTGGGGCCCTGCACTTGCGAAAAGCCGCAGCCAGCCCGCTCGAACACGGCACCGTTTTCCAGGATCTTGGTCAGGCCGCTGCCCTGCAGCGGCTCGCCAGGTGCCTTGCGCCAGGCGTCGGCCAGGAAGCTGCCACCGTCGATGGTGGCTATGGCGTCGGTGATGCGCTGCTGCAGGCCCTGCAGATAGTCGCGCACAGCGCTGACGTTGCGGCTGGTGTCCATGGTCATTTCACGATTGTTTCTTCACGTGGCACGCTGGCATCGAGCAGGCGGATGGGAGCGGCGTTCCCGGGCCTGCAGCCCACGGCGCCTTCCAGGCCGGCCGCCATGCGCGCGAAGTCCACGGCCTCGTCACCGCTGAGGCGCAGGAAATTGCGCACTGTCACTTCGCGATCGGTGTAATTGACCTTGACCAGCGCCAGCGGCACCCCGGCCTGCACCGCAGTGCGGTAGAAGCCGCTGCGCCAGCCCGGGATGAGCTTGCGCGTGCCCTCGGGTGCGAGCGCCAGCCAGAAGTACTCGCCCTTGTCTCGCGCCGCCTGGATATGGGCCACCGTATCACCCACCACCCCCTTGGCGCTGGTGCGTTCCACCGGCACGCCCCCAAGGTAGCGCATCCAGTGCCCGAAAACGGGGAAGCGGAACAGGCTGTCCTTGCCCCAGAAGCGCACCGGGATGCCAATCGCCCATTTGACGATGAGCAACACCACGAAGTCCCAGTTGCTGGTGTGCGGGTAGACGGCCAGCACCCCCTGCAGGCCGGGCAGGCCCTGAAAATCCACACGCCAGCCCATGCGGCGCAGCAGCCAGCGCGCCACAGCGCTGCCTTGGAACTGCACCGGGTAAGGCGGCGGGAAATCGTTGGGGGTCATCAGAACGGGATCAGGCCTTGATCGCGCGGTAACCGATGTCGCGGCGGTACTGCATGCCGTCGAAGCGGATGTTCTGCAGCAGCTCGTAGGCGCGCTGCTGGGCCTGCTTGGTGGTATCGCCCAGGGCAGTCACGCAGAGCACGCGGCCGCCGGTGACCGTCACCTGCCCGTCCTTCAGGGCCGTGCCGGCATGGAAGACCACGCCTTCTTCGGTATCGGCCGGCAGACCCGTGATCACGTCGCCCTTGCGCGGGCTCATGGGATAGCCGTGCGCGGCCATGACCACGCCCAGGGCGATGCGGCGGTCCCAGTCGAGTTCAACCTGGTCCAGCTTGCCTTCGATGGCGGCCTGCATCACGTCCACGAGGTCGCTCTTGAGGCGCATCATGATGGGCTGGGTCTCGGGGTCGCCCATGCGGCAGTTGAATTCCAGCGTCTTGGGTGCGCCGCTGGCATCGATCATCAGACCCGCGTAGAGAAAGCCCGTATAGGGGATGCCGTCTTTTTCCATGCCCTTGATGGTCGGCAGGATGATCTCGCGCATGGCACGGGCATGCACCGCCGGCGTCACCACGGGCGCGGGCGAATAGGCACCCATGCCGCCGGTGTTGGGGCCTTCGTCGGCATCGAGCAGGCGCTTGTGGTCCTGGCTGGTGGCCAGCGCCACCACGTTCTTGCCGTCGCACAGCACGATGAAACTGGCTTCTTCGCCCTGCAGGAACTGCTCGATCACCACGCGTGCGCCCCCCTCGTTGTGCGTCACGCCCAGCTTGTTGTCCAGCAGCATGAAGTCGATGGCCTCATGGGCCTCGGCCGCCGTCATGGCCACGACCACGCCCTTGCCCGCGGCCAGGCCATCGGCCTTGACCACGATGGGGGCTCCCATCCTGTCCACATAGGCATGCGCTGCAGCAGCGTCAGTGAAGCTGTCGTACTCGGCCGTGGGAATGCCGTGGCGTTTCATGAAGGCCTTGGAAAAGGCCTTGGAGCTTTCCAGCTGCGCTGCCGCCCTGGTGGGTCCGAAGATGCGCATGCCGTGCGCGCGGAATTCGTCCACCACGCCGGCGGCCAACGGCGCCTCGGGGCCGACCACGGTCAGACCGATCTTCTCCTGCTGCGCCCACTCACGCAGCGCCTGCACGTCGCTGATGGGCACATTGACCAGACGCTTGTCGCGCGCGGTACCGCCGTTGCCCGGCGCCACGTAGACCATCTGTACCTTGGGCGACTGCGCCAGCTTCCAGGCCAGCGCGTGTTCGCGGCCACCGCCGCCGATGACTAAAACTTTCATAAATCCTTGTTCCGCTCGCCTTGAAACGGCAAGCCAGCTTACAGCGCTGCGTTGTGATAGACCTCTTGCACGTCATCAAGATCCTCGATGACATCCAGCAGTTTCTGCATCTTCGCGGCATCGTCGCCGCTCAGTTCAATGGTGTTCTCGGGGCGCATGGTCACGCCGGCCACTTCAGCCTTGAGGCCAGCGGCTTCCAGCGCGTTCTTGACCGCCTCGAAATCATGCGGGGTGGTCAGCACCTCGATGGCGCCATCGTCATCCGAGACCACGTCCTCGGCGCCGGCCTCCAGCGCCACTTCCATGACCTTGTCCTCATCTGTACCCGGGGCAAAGATCAGCTGGCCGCAGTGCTTGAACTGGAAAGCCACCGAACCTTCGGTGCCCATATTGCCGCCGTGTTTGGAAAAGGCGTGGCGCACCTCGGCCACGGTGCGCACGCGATTGTCCGTCATCGTGTCGACGATGATGGCTGCGCCGGCGATGCCATAACCTTCGTAGCGGATTTCTTCGTAGTTGATGCCATCCAGGGAACCGGTCGCTTTGTCGACGTTGTATTTGACGCGGTCAGCCGGCATATTGGCGGCCTTGGCTTTTTCAATCGCCAGACGCAAGCGGGGGTTCATCGCCGGATCGCCACCACCGGCGCGGGCCGCCACGGTGATCTCGCGGACGATACGCGTCCAGATCTTGCCGCGCTTCTCGTCCTGGCGGCCCTTGCGGTGTTGGATATTGGCCCACTTACTGTGTCCAGCCATGGGAAAGTCCTTGTTTTATGGTTAGGCTATGCGGGAGACTAGCGGCTCGCTCCGGCCGGAACGAACGCGCAAAACACCCTCGATTGTACTTTTAGGCATACCCATGGCTGAACCCATCCTGATCGCCCGCCACGGTGACATCCATTGCTACCTGCGCCCCGACAAGGCCAACCGCCACGGCCTGATCACCGGCGCCACCGGCACCGGCAAGACCATCACCCTGCAGACCCTGGCCGAGGGCTTCTCGAAGATCGGCGTGCCGGTCTTCCTGGCCGACATCAAGGGCGATCTGACGGGCATCTCGCAGGCCGGCAGGATCGGCGACAAGCTGGCCAAGGTGCTGGCCGAGCGCGGGCTCGATGCCCCCGCCTCCCTGGCCTGTCCCACCACGCTCTGGGACGTGTTCGGCGAGCAGGGCCACCCCGTGCGGGCCACCGTCAGCGACCTGGGCCCCCTGCTGCTGGGCCGCATGCTCAACCTCAACGACACCCAGGAAGGCGTGCTGCAGCTGGTCTTCAAGATCGCCGACGACCAGGGCCTGCTGCTGCTGGACCTGAAAGACCTGCGCGCCATGTGCCAGCACGTGGGCGACAACGCCGCGCAGTTCCGCACCCAGTACGGCAACATCAGCGCGGCCAGCATCGGTGCCATCCAGCGCGGTCTGCTGCAGATCGAGGAACAGGGCGGCAGCCAGTTCTTCGGCGAACCCATGCTGGACATCGCCGACTTCATGCAGACCGACGGCAAGGGCCACGGCGTGGTCAACGTGCTGGCCGCCGACAAACTCATGAACTCGCCACGGCTTTACGCCACCTTTCTGCTGTGGCTGCTGTCCGAACTGTTCGAGCAGCTGCCCGAGGTCGGCGATGTGGACAAGCCCAAGCTGGTCTTCTTCTTCGACGAGGCCCATCTGCTCTTCAACGACGCGCCCAAGGCCCTGATCGAACGCATCGAGCTCGTGGTGCGCCTGGTGCGCTCCAAGGGCGTGGGCGTGTATTTCGTCACCCAGAATCCGCTGGACATCCCCGACACCGTTCTGGGCCAGCTGGGCAACCGCGTGCAGCACGCGCTGCGGGCCTTCACGCCGCGCGACCAGAAGGCCGTGAAGTCGGCCGCCGAGACCATGCGTGCCAACCCCAGGCTGGACATCGCCACGGCCATCACCGAGCTCGGCGTGGGCGAGGCGCTCGTAAGCTTCCTCGACGAAAAAGGCCGCCCCTGTGTGACTGAACGCGTCTACGTTCTGCCCCCGGGCAGCCAGATCGGCCCGGTCAGCCCCGAGCAGCGCAAGGCCCTGATCACGGGCTCCGTGGTGGCCGGCGTCTACGAAAAGACCGTGGACCGCGAATCGGCCTTCGAGCGTCTGAGCCAGCGCACCCAGGCCAAACAGGCCGAGGTCCAGGCCCAGCAGGAGGCCGAAGCCCAGGAGAAAGCGGATGGCGGCCTGCTCGACAGCCTGGGCGGCATGCTCGGCGGCGGCGCCAGGCGCACACGCGCCAGCGCCGGCGAACAGCTGATCAAGAGCGCTGCCAGCTCCATCGGGCGCGAGGTCGGACGGCAGATCATCCGCGGGGTGCTGGGCAGCATCCTGGGCGGCGGCAAGCGGCGCTAGGAGCTCACACCGTGGCCATCTCCAACCCCAAAGCCTCCAGCAATCCCAAGAAGACCGGCGCCAACAGCGCCAAGGACACGCTCGACTGGCGCATCAAGGAACTGCGCGCCTTCGATGTCTCCCGCATCCTGGACCGCTGGGACCCTGTCCTTGAAAGCCTGCACAAGAGTGTCAACGATTCCCTGGCCGAGGTGCTGGGCAACAACTCGCCCGACTACCGCAAGTTCGCCATCGAGACCTTCGATGCCACACTGCCTTCGGATTTCGGCGGCCGCTACTCCACCGAGGAGTTGCAACGGGCGGTCCAGGAAAGCGTGGCCCAGGCCATCGTCACCCTCGATCGCGTCAAGGCGCTGATCCGGGAACGGTCACGGCAGCAACCTCCCTCGTCTGCAACACCCCCGGCACCCGTCGCTACACCTGCACCTGTAGCCGCGGCGCCCGCTGCTGTAACACCGGCTGCTGTCACACCCAAACCTGTGGCCGCGCCAGCCGCTCCGACGCCGCCTGCTGCGGCCCCCGCTCGGGCTGTTGCCGCGCCTCCCCCGGCGCCGGCGGTGGTCAAGACAACTCCTCCGCCCGTCAGTGCAGCACCGGTCGCAGCCTCGACACCGGTCCCTGCCCCACCCGCCGTCACCCCACCGCCACCTGCAGCGGCGACCCCTGCGCCCGCAGCGATCAAGCCGGCCGTCGCACCCGCGGCACCGGTCCAGCCT
>CAMLNH010000011.1 GCA_946481355.1 uncultured Curvibacter sp. | reverse complement strand
CATGGCCAATGCCACGCCGCTGATGCAGAACGGCCAGCCCCTGGGCTATATGTCGGTGCGTACCGAGGCCACGCGCGAGCAGGCTCGCGATGCCGAGGCGCTGTATGCCCGCATGCGCGAGGAGAAGGCGGCCGGTCGGCAGAGCCTGGCGCTGCGCCGCGGCCGTCTGGTGAGTCTGGGTCTGTGGGGGCGCGTCTCCGAGGCCCTGACCCCGGGCCTGGAAGGCAAGCTGTTGCTGATCCTGCTGGGTCTGGTGGGGGCCGGCTATGCGCTGGAACTGATGCTGCCCAGCGTCTGGGCGCTCGTCCTGCTCTTGCCCTTGCTGCTGCTGGCCTGGTGGTACCAGACGCGTCTGGTCGTGCGCCCGCTGGAGGATCTCATCACCGCCGCCAACCGCATGGCCGCGGGCGATCTGACCGAGCGTGTGGCGCAGAACCGCAATGACAAGCTGGGCGAGCTGCAGCAGGCCCTGAGCCAGCTCACGGTGAACCTCATGTCCATCGTGCGCGACGCGCGCGAGGAGAGTGGTCACATGCTGGTGGGTACGCAGGAAATTTCCCAGGGCAACCAGGATCTGTCGGCGCGCACCGAGTCGCAGGCCAGCAATCTGCAGCAGACCGCGGCCTCGCTGGAGGAGATCACGGGCACCGTGCGCAGCACGGCCGAGTCGGCCCGCAGCGCTGCCGAGCTGACCCGCGAGGTCAGTGACATCGCCGAGCGCAGCCGCATGGCCGTGGACGAGGTGGGCCGCACCATGCGCGAGATCGAGGTGTCCTCCACCCGCATCGGCGAGATCACCCAGGTGATCGACGGCATCGCCTTCCAGACCAACATCCTGGCGCTCAATGCGGCCGTAGAGGCGGCGCGGGCGGGCGAGCAGGGGCGCGGCTTTGCCGTGGTGGCGGGCGAGGTGCGGGCCCTGGCCGGACGCAGTGCCGAGGCGGCCAAGGAAATCAAGAAGCTGATCGAGGACTCGCGCGCGCGCGTGCGCGATGGCCATGAAAAGTCGGAGACCGCCCAGTCCACCATGGCTGAGGCCGTGGGCGGCGTGCAGCGCGTCAGCACCCTGGTGGGTGAGATCAGCCACTCCGCCAACGAGCAGCTCTCGGGCGTGTCGCAGATCAATGCGGCTGTGGCCCAGATGGACACCATCACGCAGCAGAACGCGGCTCTGGTCGAGCAGATCGCGGCCTCGTCGCACGCGCTGGAGAACACAGCCCACACGCTGACCGAGAGCGTGCGCGTCTTCAAGCTCGACCGGCGCGAGGCCGGGGCGCAGCCCGACGCCGTGGCCTTGCGGCGTGCCCACAAGGCGGCGCCGGCCCTGCCTGCGGCCTGAGCCGGTGCACGGCGGTACTCAGCTGCCGTGCAGATGAACGGTGTTCTTGCCCGCGTGCTTGGCCTGGTACATCGCCTCGTCGGCCTGACGCATCAGCACGTCCATGTCCGTGTCGCCGGAATTGAACAGGGTGATGCCGATGCTGCCGCTGGACTGGTAGTCCAGGCCGTCCAGGTCATAGGGCTTGGCCATGCTGACCAGGGCCTTGGCGGCGATCTGTCGCGCCTCGGTGCGCGCCAGCACGGGATCGGCGTTCAGGTGCTCCAGCACGATCACGAACTCGTCGCCGCCCAGGCGGGCCACGGTGTCGGATTCGCGCACCACGCGGCTCAGGCGGCTTGCGATCTGCAGCAGCAGCAGGTCGCCCGCGTGGTGGCCGTGCTCGTCATTGATTTTCTTGAAGTTGTCCACGTCCACGAAGAGCAGCGCACCGTGCTGGCTGTTGCGCCTCGCCACCGTCAGCGCGCGCTGCAGCCGCTCCAGCAACAGGCGCCGGTTGGGCAGGGCGGTGAGGTGGTCGTAGAAGGCGATGTGCCGGATCTCCTCTTCCTGCAGCTTGCGCTCGGAGATGTCGCTCATGGTGGCCACGTAGTGCGTCACCTGGCCCTGCGCGTTGCGCACGGCCGTGATCGTGGTCCACAGCGGCAGCAGGTCACCGCGCTTGCGCTGGTCCCAGATCTCACCTTCCCACTTGCCCGTGGCGCGGATGCTCTCCCACATCGCCTCATAGAAGGCTGCGTCATGGCGGCCTGAGCGCAGCGTGCTGGTCTTGCGCCCGATCAGCTCCTCGCGCGTGTAGCCCAGCAGGTCCAGAAAGGCCTGGTTCACGCGCAGGATGTTGGTGTCGGCATCGCTGACCAGCATGGCCTGGCGCGACTCGAAGGCCACGGCCGCGATCCGGCGATCCTGCTCGGTCCGCGCGCGCTCCGTGATGTCGCGCGAGACCAGCACCGCGGCGCGCTTGCCGTCGATCAGCAGGTCCAGGGCCTGGGCCCGGCCCTCGAAGACATGGCGCCCGCCCATCGTGTCCATCTCGTACTCGATCTTCTGCGGTGTGCCGGCCTCCAGGGTCTGACGCAGGAAAGCCAGGAAGCGTTGTGCCTGTTCCTCGGTCATGACCTCGTCGAGCCGCTTGTCCAGGAGGTCCTCGGCGCGCGCATAGAGCAGCCGTTCCTCGGGAGAGATCACCTCCAGGTAACGGCCGTCCTCGTCGAGCACGAAGAGCAGGTCGGGCGAGGCGCGGGTGATGGCGCGGCGCATGGCCTCGCTGCGCGCCAGGGCCTGGCGGGCGCGCCGCTGCTCCTGCAGGTCGTGCAGCAGCAGCGCCAGCAGGGCCGTGCCGGGCCCGAGCACGAAGAGGTAGGGCCAGGCCAGCGTGTCGAGCAGCTTGTACAGATGCTGCGTGGGCAGCAGCAGGAACCAGCCCAGGCAGGCGATGTGCAGCAGCACGCCGAAGATCAGGAAGTCCAGCAGCTTGGGCTGCGTCCAGCCGCGCCGCAGCGCGACGCGCATCAGCAGGCCGGCCAGAACCGATGTGCTGATCACGGCCACGCCCACCCAGGCCCCCGCACCGCCCAGCCACAGGCGGTAGGCGCCAGCCACCAAGCCGGCCAGCACCGCGGCCAGCGGCCCGGCAAAGATGCCGGCCACACCCAGGATGACTGAACGGCCGTCGAAGATCACTCCAGGTGCGAGCTTGGCCGGATGCATCATGCCGAAGATGCAGATGGCGCCGAAGATCAGACCAGCCGTCACGGTCGCGGCCCGGTGCCGCTCGCCCCAGATGCGGATGTTGAACTCATACAGCGCCGACAGGGCCAGCAGCAGGGCTGTGCTGTAAATCAGATCGAGCGTCATGGAGCAGTATCCGGTGAGGGGGCGGACGCGGGGACGTGAGCGTGAATCCATCATAGGCCAGGGGCTGCGCCCCCGGGGCCTATTTGCACGACAGGGTGTGCACAAATGCCCATGACCGGGGTTTGCTCCCGATGTAAGCTGTGGGTGCACCGCATTCAGTACCCGCATGAGACGTCGTTCACTCCTGCAAACCCTGGCCTGCGCGCCGGTCTGGACCGGTCTGGCGGCGCCCGCTGCGGGCGCCGCGCCCCGCGTTCTCGCGGCGGCGCCCGCCATGCTGCCGCTGGCTGGCGAGGCGGCGCTGCCCGTCTGGGCCTACGAGGCCCAGGTGCCCGGCCCCGTGCTGCGCTATCGGCGTGGCGAGGTACTGGATCTTGAGCTGCACAACCGTCTGCCCGATCCCACCACCCTCCACTGGCACGGCATCCGCCTGCCCAATGCCATGGACGGTGTGCCCGGTCTGACGCAGGACGCGGTGGCGCCGGGCGGGGCCTGCCGCTACCGCTTTGCGCTGCCCGATGCCGGCACCTACTGGTACCACCCGCACTGGGGCACGCCCGAACAGCTGGAACGCGGCCTGGCCGGTGCGCTCATCGTCGAGGACGATGAGCCGCCGCCGGTGGACCGTGACCTGGTCTGGCTGCTCGACGACTGGCGGCTCGATGCGCAGGGCCGCATTGCCGAGAATTTCTACAACTTTCACGACGTGGCCCATGCGGGTCGCATGGGGCAACTGCTCACCGTCAACGGGCAGGTGCAGCCCGTGCAGCCCCTGCGGGCCGGTGAGCGCGTGCGCCTGCGTCTGGTCAATGCGGCCAATGCGCGTATCTTCTCGCTCACGCTTGACGGGCTGAACGCGTGGCTGATTGCGCGCGACGGCATGCCGGCCGCCACGGCCGTGCCCTGGGAGGGCGAGCTGCTGCTCGGGCCGGGCATGCGCGCGGACTTCATCGTCGATGTTGGTGCACCCGGGCGCTACGCGCTCAAGGACGCCGACCGCCGCGGTGAACGGGTGCTGGCCGCGCTGGAGGTCAGCGGTGCGCAAGACACAGGCGCAGCGCGCCCCGCGCCCCGGCCGGCACCGCACGCGCCGCTGCCCGAACCCGATCTGGATGCCGCCCACGTCCACACCCTGGTGCTGGGCGGCGGTGCGATGAACCGCGAGGGCTGGCCGCAGGAGAGCCTGGCCGAACGCGAGGCGCGGCGCCTGCGCCTGCAGGCCGGCGCGCGCGAGGCCGCCCCGGCCTGGACCATCAACGGCCAGGCCCATCTGCAGCACAGCCGCGAGCACGCCGCGCACGCGGCCGAATTCCGGGTGCCGCGCGGGCGCAGCGTGCGCCTGGTGCTGGACAACCGCACGGCCTGGTGGCATCCCATGCACCTGCACGGCCATCATTTCCGCGTGCTTTCGCGCAACGGCACGTCCCTGGCCGAGCGCCCCTGGCGCGACACCGTGCTGCTGGCGCCGCGCGACCGGGTGGAGATCGCCTTCGTTGCCGACAACCCGGGCTGGTGGCTGATCCACTGCCATGTGCTGGAGCACCACGCGGGTGGTCTGGGCACGCTGTTCGAGGTGCAGGCCTGAGGCGAGGGGACGGCTCGGCCTTAAGATCACGGCATGAAAACAAGCTACCTTTTTGCCGCCATCCTCATTGCCAGCGTCATCGGTGCGCTGGTGCCCACGCGTACCGTGAAGCTGATCATGCTGGTGGTCTGCGGGATGCTGGCCGGCTACGGTCTGTACCGCCTGCTCTGATTCACTCCGGCGCTTCGCCGGGCTGCAGCCACAGCCGCGCCGGGATGTGCTGCTGCAGCTTCTCCACTGCCAGCGCCATCAGCTCCGGGTGCAGCTCATGGCCGACGAAGGGCAGCACATCGGCGGTGAAGTCCGCCCCCAGGGACTTGAGGCACAGGGCGCCTTCGATGGCGTGGCTGTAGGGCATGACGGCATCGGCCTTGCCGTGCAGCAGGTGGAGGGTGCAGCTCTCGTGCAGCGGCTGCTCGGGCAGTGCCGCGAAACGGCCGGCCAGCGCGATCACGCGCGCCGCCACGGGTACGGGCCGCAGTGCCGAGGCCAGGGCCATGATGGCGCCTTGCGAAAACCCCACCAGCGCGGTGCCGGCGGCGTCCAGGCCCGCGTGCTGCTGCCAGTGGCGCACCGCATCCTCGAAGGTGGGCAGCGCGGCCGCCACGCGTTCCACGCGGTTCTCTTCCGTGATGCCCGTCACCGAGAACCATTGTCGGCCGCCCGGGGCGAGCTCGGACGGGTAGGGCGAATCCAGCGCCACCACCATGGCCTGCGGAAAGGCCTGGGCATAGGCCAGACCCAGCGGGGCCATGGACTGCGCGGTCGAGCCCACGCCATGAAAGAGCAGGATGAGCTGCGCCGCTTGCTGCGGTTGCTGCAGGATGAAGGCTTGGCTGTCGTCCATGGTTTTTACTTTCACATCGCCCAGATGCGCGGCGGCGCGGCATCCAGCTGCCAGAGCTGCTGGCGCCAGGCGGCGCGCAGGCTCTTGAGCAGCTGCATGGCCGGCTCCACCAGCGGGGCCAGCACCCGCACCACCAGCACCTGCGGGTGCGGGCTGGTGGCGCCGGCCGTGGCGCGCAGGGCATGGCCGTCGATCAGGGTGCGCACGCTCTCGAGCGCTGCGTCGCGTCGTTCGCGTGCGATGGGTGAGCCGGCCACGAAAAACAGCGTGCCCAGGCAGCGCTGCCCGGCCAGGCCCAGCGGACCGTCCATGAGGTGTGCGTCCTGCGCGGCGATGCGGCCCTGCTCCAGCCAGACGCCGGGCACTTCGAGGTGCTGTGCGAAGCTGCCGCGGGTGTAGGGCTGGTCTGCGGCTGGCAGGCCCAGGGCGGTGACGTCCCAGCCCATGAGCTCGGCGCCGGGGGCCAGCTCGAACACCGCACGGTTCTCGGCCCGACATTCGTTGTAGGCCAGGGCTTCGAGCGGCAGCCACTCGAGCCGCGCGCCCTCGGCCACCTGCGCCTGCAGCCACTGTCGCGCGCTGTCGCCCGTGCTGCGGTAAAAGCGTGTGGCGCCCGGCGTGGTCACCAGGCCGTGGGCGCCGGACGCCACCGTGAGCCGGATGTCCAGCGTATCGCCGCCCACCAGTCCGCCGGGCGGGTGCACGAGCACGTTGTGGCAGATCGCGTCGCCTTCGGGGTAGAGGCTTTGCAGGATGCGCAGCGGCCCTTCGTGTCGGTAGCGTGCGACGCTGCGTGCGTCTTCCAGGGTGTAGTCGAGTTGCAGCGAGGCGTGCCAGGTCATGGCGGGGAGTCTAGCAAGCCACGCGCCGGCCTTCAGGCCGCGTTCGATGGTACAAAGCGCGCATGCCTGTTCCCATCTTCGAGACGTCGTGGGCCCGTTGCTGGCCGGCGCTGGGCGCGGCCGGGGATGGTGCCGCGCTGCGCGATCGTCTGCTCGCAGCCTATGCGGAGCCGCAGCGCCACTATCACACGCAGCAGCATCTGGGCGAATGCCTGGCCTTGTGCGAGCGTCACCTGGCGCTGGCCGAGCATGCAGCCGAAGTGGAGATCGCGCTCTGGTTCCATGACGCGGTGTACGACGTCCGGGGCCGGGACAACGAGGCGCGCAGTGCCGCCTGGGCCCGGCAGGCCTTGCAGGCGGCTGGTGTGGGCAGCGCCGTGATCGATCGGGTGGAGGCCTTGATCATGGCAACACGCCACCAGGCCCTGCCGCAGGGCATGGACCAGCAGCTGCTCGTCGACATCGATCTTGCCATCCTCGGGGCACCGCGTGCGCGTTTTCAGGCGTACGAGGTGCAGGTTCGCGCCGAATACGCCTGGGTTCCGCGTTGGGTCTTTCGCCGCAAGCGGCGTGAGGTGCTGCGGGAGTTCCTGGCCCGTGAGCCGATCTACAGCCGGCCCGAACTGCGGGCCGAGCTCGAGGCGCAGGCGCGCGACAACCTCGCGCATTCGATCCGCCAGCTGGCGTTCTGGAAAGTGTTCTGACCCCATGCCGAGGTGCGATCCGTGTACGGACCCGAGGCGTGCCCTCCGGTAACGCAGGAAACAAAATATATTTTTCCTTGAGCATGGGGGCGCACGTCCCTAAGCTGGGCCTTCATCACACCATGGCTCATCCGCTCAAACTTCCCCCCGCCCTGATCCAGATCCTGGGCCTGCAGCCGACACCCGCCGTGGTGGACGCGCCGCATTACCAGGGCTTTGTGCAGGAGGCGGCCCAGACCCTGCAGGTCTGGGGCCTGCTTGACGCCGGGGGCTGGATCTCGCTGACGCTGGACGATGGCGTGTCCTGCCTGCCGGTCTGGTCGCAGCCGCACGACGCGCGGGCCTTTGCGCGCGGGGCCTGGGCGAAATGCAAACCCGGTCCGATCGATCTGTCCGACTTCCTCGACCACTGGCTGCCGGCCATGGACAGCCTGGGCGTCCAGGTGTCCGTGCAGCCGGAGGAGGCGAACCGCCTGCTGCCGGTTCCGGCCCGCGTGCTGGCCTGGCATCTGCAGGTGCGCTGTATCAACTTCCCGGCCGACGGTCTCGACGATGCGCCGGGGCCGGTGACCCTGTCCCCCACTGGAGAACCATGACTTCCAACGAGAACCTGCTGTCTGCCACGCAAAAGCTGTTTGCCCGCGGTTTCACCTTCATCTTCTTCGCCATTTCCGGCGCCATCGTCCTGACCACGCTGGTCGAAGCCATCGGCCATGTGCTCGCCGGCCAGGAAATCACGCAGATCATCGTCAAGCTGGTCAATGCCAGCGTGATCGCCATGGCGGTCTACGAGGTGGCGCTGGTCATCAGCAAGGAATACGGCGCCGAGGCCGACCACGACGTCATCGTCATGCTGCGCCGTACGCTGCCGCGCTTCATCGGCACGGTCTGCGTGGCGCTCTCGCTTGAAGGGCTGATGATGGTCATCAAGTACAGCCAGCTGGATCTGGCCGGCAACCTCTACTACCCCGTGGCCATCATCGTGAGCGCGGCCCTGCTGCTGATGGCGCTGGGTGTCTTCCTGCGTCTGGCACCCAGCCGGGCAGAGCCGGTGCGTCCCGGCGGTGAGGCGCCCGCCGCCGGGGGCGGGGCCGTGTTGCCCATGCCGCGGCTGGATCGTCGTACGCCGGCCTAGCGGTCTGAGGGCACGGCCTCAGGGCCGGGCCAGCGCCGTCAGCGTGCGCATGTCGGCCGTGCCGGCCAGTTTCCAGCAGGCAGCGATCAGCGCATCCGTCCTGCCCTGGCCGAGCACCGGGTCCGACAGGTCGTGGAACTTGGTCTCGAGCATGGCGTCGGTCATGGGGTTCTCGAGCGAGCCGATGGCGTGCTTCACGAACACATGGACCTTGCGGCCGTCCTTGAGCACGGCGGTGACATCCACGCTGGCTTCATCGATGCTGTCGTCCACCGTGGCCACGACCTTGCGGCGCAGCGCCACCATGTCGGGGCGGGTCACGATGGCATCGGCGTACTGGTCTTCACCGGCCTTGCCGAACATCAGGCCGCAGGCGCAGCCGTGGTAGACGCTGAACTTGCCCTGCAGGCCATCGGCCGGCTCCTTCTTGCCCGTGAGTTCGAGCACCAGGGAGTGGACCTTGAGCTCGATGCGCTCCACGTCATCGGGCTTGACGCCCTGGGCGCGCAGCTGGGCGCAGGCGTCGATGCTGGGGTGGATCACGATGCCGCAGGCAAAGGGCTTGTAGCTGTTGTAGGAGATCTCGAAGCGCTGGCCCAGCTCGTCCGTGATCTCGTTCCAGGCGTACTTGGTCGAGATGGTCTGGATCATGCCGCGCGGCGCTTCCAGCGCCTTGGGGCTGGCCGTGAAGCCCTGGCTGGCCAGTAGCGCAGACATCAGGCCGGCGCGCGCCGCACCGCCCGGGTGGAAGGGCTTGGTCATGGTGCCGAACTGTTCGCGCATGCCGATGGGCTGCGAGGCGGCGATGCCCAGCGCCATCGCCGTCTGCGGCTCGTTGAGGCCCAGCAGGCGCGCGCAGCCCGCAGCCGCGCCCAGCGTGCCCGTGGAGCCGGTGATATGCCAGCCGCGGTCGTAGTGCTCGGGGTACATGGTGTTGCCCACACGGCAGGCCACATCGATGCCCAGCACCAGCGCGTCGATCACGGCGCGGCCGGAGAGGCCCTTGTGCTCGGCCAGCGCCAGAACGGCCGAGGCCACGGGGCCGGCCGGGTGGATGATGGTCTTGAGGTGGGTGTCGTCGAAGTCGAAGGTGTGCGATGTGATGCCGTTGATCAGCGCGGCGCCGGCCATGTCCACCTTCTCGGTGCGGCCCAGCACACTGGCCTGCGGTGCGGGTTGCAGCATCTGCACGGCACCCAGTGCGGCGTGGGCCGACTCGTGCTGCGCGGCACCCACGGCACAGCCCAGCCAGTTCATGAAGGTGCGATGCGCCTCGTGCTCCACCGCGTCGCTCCAGCCCCTGGAGGGATGGGTGGCAACGTAGCGGGCCAGGGTCTGGGTGACGGGCGGGGCGTTGTGGTCGGCGGGGACCTGGGTATTGCGGGCCATGAAAATAACAGTTTGCTATTAAAAGAATAGCGTATCGGCTTGTGGCCGATACGCTGCCGGGAAAATTTTAACTATCGAGCTGGATGCCGCGGTCCTTGGCCAGCCGGGTCCAGCGCGCGATGTCCTCGCGCACGAACTGGCCGAACTGTTCCGGGCTCATGGGCATGGGCTCGATGGCTTCGACCGAGAGCTTGTCGCGCATGTCAGGCGCCTTGAGCACCGTGTTGAGTGTCTCGTTGAGCTGTTTCACGACGGGTGCGGGCATGCCGGCCGGGCCCACCACGCCATACCACTGCATGGCGTCGAAGCCCTTGTAGCCCAGCTCGTCCAGCGTCGGCGTGTCCTTGAGTTGCGGGTGGCGCTGGTTGCCGGTGACGGCCAGCGCACGCACCCGGCCGCCGCGGATGTGCGGCAGGGCCGCGGCCAGGCCGGGGAACATGGCCTGGGTCTGGCCGCCGATCAGGTCGGTGAAGGCCGGGGCGATGCCGCGGTAGGGAATGTGGACCATGAAGGAGTTGATCTGCTGCTTCAGGAGCTCCATGGTCAGGTGGGTCAGCGAACCGGCGCCAGCCGAGCCGTAGCTCACCTTGCCGGTGTTGGCGCGCAGGTAGTCCACGAACTCCTTGACGTTGTGGACCGGCAGCGAGGCGTTGACCACCAGCACATTGGGCGTGCCGCCGATCATGCCCACGGGCGTGAAGTCCTTGATCGGGTCGTAGGGCAGCTTGCGCGTGGCGGGGCTGGTGCCGTGCGTGGCCACATAGCCCTGCAGCAGGGTGTAGCCGTCGGGGGCAGCACGGGCCGTGGCCTGGCAGGCGATCACGCCGCCACCGCCGCCCTGGTTGTCGACCACGAAGCTCTGGTTGAGCAGCTTGCCCCAGCGTTCGGTCACCGTGCGGCCCACCATGTCGCTGCCGCCGCCTGCGGCCACGGGCACGATGTAGCGGATGGGTTTGGCGGGATAGGACTGAGACCGGGCCGGACCGGCCGGCAGCAGCAGGGACGCAGGCAGGGCCTGCAGAAGTACACGACGTTTCATGGGCTCACCTCTTGTAGGGGGAAGAAGCAGGGGCGGTCATTCGATCTTGACTTCGGCGTCCTTGACCAGCTTGACCCAGAACTTCTCGTCCTGGGCCAGAAAGGTCGCGAAGTCTGCGGGTGAACGCGAGACGGAGACATCGGTGCCTTCACGCGCCAGCGAGGCTTTCACGCCAGGCTGTTTCATGGCCTCCTGCGTGGCGTCGTAGAGCTTCTTCACGACGGGCGCCGGCGTGCCCGCCGGCACGAAGAAGCCGTACCAGAACTCGATCACGTAGTCGGGCAGGCCGGCCTCGGCCATGCCGGGCAGGTCGGGTACCAGGGGCGAACGCTCGCGTGTGCTCACGCCCAGGCCCTTGAGGCGGCCAGCCTGGATCATGGGCAGGACCGAGGGGGGGGTGCCGAAGGTCAGCTGCGTATCACCCGCCACCACCGACTGGATGGCCGGCGCGCCGCCGCGGAAGGGGATGTGCTGCATCTTCACATCGGCCACCTGACTGAACAGGGCTGCGCCCAGGTGCGGCGCTGAGCCGTTGCCCGAGGTCGCGTAGTTGAGCTTGCCCGGTTCCTTCTTCGCGCGGGCGATCAGCTCCTGCACGGAGTTGATCCCCACCGCCGGGTTGGCCGCGATCACCAGCGGCGAGCTCGTGACCTTGCTCACGGGCTGCAGGTCGGCCGGCTTGTAGCCCAGCTTGGGGTTGAGCGCGGGGTTCACCGAGATGGCGGCGGGACTGCCGATGAGTACGGTATAGCCGTCGGGTGCGGCCTTGGCCACCTGCTCGGCGGCGATGCTCGATCCCGCGCCGGCCTTGTTTTCGATCACCACGGGCTGGCCCAGGGCGCGACCCAGGGAATCACCGATGGCGCGCGCCACGTAGTCGGCGGCGCCGCCGGGCGCGAAGCCCACGACGAGCTTCACGGGCTTGGCCGGATAGGCCTGGGCCAGGGCCAGCTGCGGGCCGAGCGCCAGCGCGAGCGTGGCCCACAAGAGTTTGCGTTTGTGCATGTCCAGTCTCCTCGTTGATATGTTGTGCTGACGTGACGAACTCAGGTTGTCAGGGCAGACCGGTCAGCACGATCTTGCCCATGTGTTGACCCGCCTCCATGGCGGCCTTGGCTTCGGCCAGCTGCTCGAAGGGCAGCACGCGGTCCACCACCGGCGTGATGCGGCCCTGCTCCAGCAGCGGCAGGATCTGGGCCCGGAACTCGGGCACGAACTCGGCTTTCTGCGCCGCGCTGCGCAGCTTGTTGGAGACGCCGAAAAGCGTGAGGCGCCTGGCGTGCAGCGCATCGAGATCGATGTCCGCATGCAGCACGCCGTCCACATAGCCCACGGTGGCGAGCCGGCCCTCGAAGGCCAGGCAGCGCACGCACTCGGTAAAGACCGAGCCGCCCACGGTGTTGACCACCAGGTTCACGCCCTGGCCTTCCGTGGCCTGCATGACGGCGGCCTGGAAGTCGGGCTGTCGTGTGCACAGCCCGAGGTCCAGGCCCAGGGGCTTGAGACGGTCGAGCTTGGCCTGCGAGCCCGAGGTGCCGATGACCTTGGCGCCCAGGGCCTTGGCCATGGTGAGGGCCGTCACACCCACGCCCGACGAGACGCCCGGAATCAACAGCCACTGTCCGGCCTGCAGCCGACCCTGCAGCACCAGCATGTCGTGCACGACGAGGCTGGTCAGCGGCACACCCGCGGCCTGCTCCCAGCTCAGCCGCACCGGCACGGGCAGGGCCTCGCGCTGGTCCATGAGCACGTACTCGGCAAAGGCGCCGCCGCAGCGGCCCATGACGCGCTGGCCCGGCGCCCAGCCCTGCACGCCGGCGCCGCAGGCCACCACCTCGCCCGCGGCTTCCATGCCGGCGGGCTTGGCGCTGCCTTCGGTCTGCAGGCTGTGGCCGATGATGAACTCGCCGCGGTTCAGGCCAGCCGCGCGCACGCGCACCAGCAACTGGCCCGGCCCGGGATCGGGGCAGGGAATGTCGCGCAGCTCGACGGCGATCTTGCCGCCCGTGATCCTGGCCCAGTAAGACTTCATCGACTTGTCCTTCCTCACTTGCCGCGGAACACGGGTTTGCGTTTTTCCATGAAGGCCTTGCGGCCCTCCGCGTAGTCCTCGCTCTGGAAGCAGCCCAGGATGAGCTGCCTGCACTTGTCGTGGTCGATTTCGGACGAGGGCTTGAGGATCTCGGCGATGATGGCCTTGCCCGCGCGCACCGTCAGCGGCGCGTTGGCAGCCAGCGCTTCGCGGTATTCGGTGAGCAGGGTGTCGAGCTGCTCGGGCGCGGCCACGCGCGTGATCAGACCCACCTCTTTCGCCTCGGCCGCGCCGATGCGGCGCGCGGTGAAGAACAGATCCTTGGCGACACCCGGGCCCACGAGGTCGACGAGGTTCTTGAGCGCCGAGTAGCGGTAGCCCAGGCCCAGGCGCGCGGCCGGGATGGCGAACACCGCGTCGCTGGCGGCGATGCGCAGGTCGCAGCTCATGGCCACGTTCACGCCGCCGCCGATGCACCAGCCGCGGATGCAGGCCAGCGTGGGCTTGCTGAAGTGGTAGATGCCCATGAGGGCCTTCTCGGCCATCTCCTCGTAGCGGGCCACGGCCTCACGCGCCGCGCGCTGGTCCTCGAACTGCGAGATGTCGGCGCCCGAGACGAAAGCCTTTTCGCCCGCACCCGAGAACACCACGAGGCGCACGCGCTCGTCCTGCTCGGCCTGGGCCAGCAGCACGGGCACGGCTTCCCACATGTCGACCGACAGCGCGTTGTGGCGTTCGGGGTTGTTGAAACGGATGTGCAGGGTGCTGCCGTCCGCATCCATCCAGCTCTGCACCCGCTCGGTGGGGGAGGTGTAGGTGATCTCAGCCATCTCAATACACTCCTTGCGCCTTCAGGCGGGTCAGATCTTCGGCCCCCAGGCCGATTTCGCGCAGGATCTCGGCACTGTGCTCGCCACGCTTGGGTGCGGCGCGGGCGATGGTGCTGGGCGTGCGCTCCAGTTGCATGGGCTGACCCACCAGGCGTTGCGGGCCATGGTGCGCCGACACCACTTCCTTGACCATGCCCAGGTGCTGCACCTGTTCTTCCTCGAACACTTCCTTGACGTTGTTGATCAGGCCGCAGGCCACGCCACCTTCGTTGAAGCGCTGCACCCAGTAAGCGCGGTCCTGCGCAGCCAGACGACGGTTGATCTCTGCGTTGAGCGAATCGCGGTTGATCGAGCGCCCCATCTTGTCGTGGTAGCGCGGGTCGTTCACCCACTCGGGTGCGCCCAGGATGTCGCAGAAGCGCTCCCAGATCTTGGAGCCGAAGACCGCGATGTTCATCCAGCCGTCGCGCGCCTTGTAGACGCCCGTGGGGATGCTGGTCGGGTGGTAGTTGCCGGCCTGGGTCGGCACCTCGTCGTCGATGAGCACGCGCGAGGTCTGGAAATCCATCATGTAGACCATGGACTCGAGCAGCGAGGTGTGCAGGAACTGCCCCTGGCCCGAGGCCTCACGTTCCAGCAAGGCGACCAGGATGCCCTGGGCCGCGAAGATGCCCGCGCAGAGATCGGCAATCGGGATGCCCACACGCATGGGGCCGTCGCCCGGCTTGCCGGTGACGGACATCAGACCGCTCATGCCCTGGGCGATCTGGTCAAAACCCGGTCTGGCGCTAAGCGGTCCGGTCTGGCCGAAGCCCGAGATGCTGGCGTAGACCAGGCGCGGATGGTCTTTCGCGAGCGTTTCGTAGTCGATGCCCAGGCGGTACTTCACGTCGGGCCGGAAGTTCTCGACCACCACGTCGGCCGTGGCGATCAGGCGCTTGAGCACCGCGATGCCCTCGGCCTCTTTCAGGTTGAGCGTGATCGAGCGCTTGTTGCGGTGGGTGTACTGGTAGTCGGAGCCGTCTTGGCCACCCAGGGTGTCGTCGCCACGCATGTGTTCGGGCATCTGGACCTGGATCACGTCGGCGCCCCAGTCGGCGAGCTGGCGGCAGCAGGTCGGGCCGGCGCGCACCTGGGTCAGGTCGATCACACGGAAGCGCGCCAGGGCGGAAGAGGCGGGAAGATGGGGCATGTCGTCTGGAACGGGGGTCTGAAAACGCCGCCAGTGTCATCCTCAAGCCCAAAAGTGTCAACACTTTTATTGAAATAGAAAACATTTTTAGTGGTTTACCCTGAGGCTGACCAGCCCCCGGGTGCTACCATGCGGCCAACTTGACGGGCGCAGTCCCCTCCACCATGGAATCCGCGAAAGAAAAGAACGAACTCGGGCTGGCGCCCGCGATTGCCCAGGAACTCAAGCGCCTGATCTACAGCGGCGAGATCCAGCCGGGCGAACGCATGAACGAGGCTGCGCTGGCCCTGCGCATGGGCACCAGCCGCGGCCCGATCCGCGAGGCCATCCGCATGCTCACGGGCCAGGGCCTGGTCACGGCCGTGCCCAACCGCGGGGTCTATGTGCGCCAGATTTCGGTGCGCGAGATGCTGGAAATCTACGAGCTGCGTGCCCTGATCTTCGGCTTCGCTGCCGAGCGCGCCTGCGAGCACCTGGACGAGGCGCACCGCAGCCAGATGGAGCAGCTGCTCTCGCAGATGGATGCCGCCTGCGAGGCCGGGGAGGGCACGCACTACTACGAGCTCAACCTGCACTTCCACACCCTGATCCTGGAACTCTCGGGCAACCAGCGCGCGCACCAGGCCTACGACGAGCACGTCAAGGAGCTGCACCTGTTCCGCCGCAGCTACTTCAACGCGCCGGGCAATATGCGCCGCTCCAACGCCGAGCACCGCGCCATCTTCGAGGCCATTGCCAAGGGTGACGCCAAGCGGGCCCGCACCCTTGCAGAGCGTCACGTGCTCTCGGGGCGCGAGCGCCTGCTGGCCCGGCTCGAACGCCCGGCCTGAGCCCCGCCCGGCCCGTGCAAACCACGAGGCCCTTGCCCGGTACGCCGGGCTATAGTGACCCGCATGACCGTGCCTGCGCCGCGCCAGCCGAGCTTCATCCAGCTGCATCAGAGCGATGCCGCCGCGCTGCAGGCCGAGCTCCTGGCCGGCTTGCAGGCCACCCCCGCGCGCATCGCGCCCAAGTACTTTTACGACGCCCTGGGTTCGCGTCTGTTCGACGCCATCACCGAGCTGCCCGAGTACTACCCCACGCGCACCGAAGCGGCGCTGATGGCCGAGCACGGCCCGGCCATCGCCCAGCGTGTGCCACGCGGCGCCACGCTGGTGGACCTGGGCGCGGGCAATTGCGAGAAGGCCGGGCGCCTCTTCGAGCTGCTGCAGCCCGCGCGCTATGTGGCGGTGGACATCTCGGCCGAGCATCTGCGCCACGCGCTGCACTGCCTGCAGCGCCAGTTCCCCGCGCTCGACATGCTGGGCGTGGGCATGGATTTTTCCAGCCGCCTGGACCTGCCGCCCGAGGTGGGTCAGGGGCCGCGCCTGCTGTTCTACCCGGGTTCGAGCATCGGCAACTTCACGCCCGAGGAGGCGCTGGTCTTCCTGCGCCAGACGCATGCGGCGGCGCAGGGCGGTGGCCTGCTGATCGGGGTGGACCTGCGCAAGCCGCTGGACGTGCTGCAGCCGGCCTACGACGACGCGCTCGGCGTCACCGCGGCCTTCAACCGCAATGTGCTGCTGCACCTCAACCGCCTGACGGGTAGCGACTTCGCCGTGCAGGACTGGCGGCACGTCGCGTTCTTCAACGAGGCGGCCTCGCGCATCGAGATGCACCTGGAGGCCCGGCGCGCGCTCACCGTGCGCTGGCCTGGGGGGGAGCGGCGCTTTGCCAGCGGCGAGCGCATCCACACCGAGAACTCCTGCAAATACGCGCTGGCCGATTTCCAGGTCCTGCTGGCCGCGGCTGGCTACCGGCGCACCCAGGCCTGGACCGATGCGCGGGCCTGGTTCGCCACGTTCTGGGCCGAGGCCTGAGTGACGCGCCCGCTCGTGCTCATCGCCAGCCCGGCGCTGGCCGAGGCCAACAACGGCAACTGGCAGACCGCCTGGCGCTGGTCGCGCCTGCTGGCGCCGCACTACCGCACGCAGATCGTGCCATCCTGGCAACCGGGCGAACACCCGCAGGCCGTAGCCCTGCTGGCCCTGCATGCACGCCGCTCGGCGGAGGTCATTGCCGCCTGGGCGCAGGCGCACCCGGGCCGGGGCCTGGCTGTGGTGCTCACGGGCACCGATCTCTACCGAGACATCCAACGCGATGCTGCGGCCCAGCGTTCGCTGGCGCTGGCGCAGCGGCTCGTGGTGCTGCAGGAACTCGGGCCCCAGGCCCTGCCTGCCGAGTACCACGCCAAGACCCGCGTGATCTTCCAGTCCACGACCACACGTCGCAGCCTGCCCAAGACCGCGGCGCGCCTGCGTGCCGTGATGGTGGGCCACCTGCGCGACGAGAAAGGGCCGCAGACGCTGTGGGCCGCTGCGCGCCTCTTGTGCCAGAGGACCGACATCCACATCGACCACATCGGCGAGGCGCTGGATCCGGCGCTCGCCGCGGCCGCGCGTGCCACCATGGCCGCATGCCCGCAGTACCGCTGGCTCGGTGGCCTGCCGCACGAGACCGTGCGCCGCTACATCCAGCGCGCCCACCTGCTCCTGCACTGCAGCCGTATGGAAGGCGGCGCGCACGTGCTCATGGAGGCCGCGTGCAGCGGGACGCCCGTGCTGGCCACGCGCATCGACGGCAATGTGGGCATGCTGGGCGCGGACTACGCGGGCTACTTCCCCGTCGACGATGCCGCGGCCCTGGCTGGGCTGCTGCAGCGCTGCCGCGATGAGCCCGACAGGGTTTTGGCCTTGCGGGCACAATGCAGCCTCCGCGCGCCCCTGTTCACTCCCGCAGCTGAACAGGCGGCCCTGCTCGCACTGCTTCAGGACCTGACATGAACGCACCGACCTTTCCCGCCGAACCCCGACTCACCTCGCTTTCACACGGCGGGGGCTGTGGCTGCAAGATCGCCCCGGGCGTGCTGTCGGACATCCTCAAGGGCAGCAACGGCCTGCCCATGCCGCCCGAGCTGCTCGTGGGCATCGAGACCGCGGACGACGCGGCCGTCTACCAGCTCAACGACGAGCAGGCACTGATCGCCACCACTGATTTCTTCATGCCCATCGTCGACGATGCCTACGACTTCGGCCGCATCGCCGCCACCAACGCCATCTCCGACGTCTACGCCATGGGCGGCACGCCCATCATGGCGCTGGCTTTGGTCGGCATGCCCATCAATGTGCTGAGCACGGCCACCATCGGCCGCATCCTCGACGGCGGCCAGGCGGTCTGCAAAGCCGCCGGCATTCCGATCGCCGGCGGCCACACCATCGACTCGGTCGAGCCCATCTACGGCCTCGTGGCCCTGGGCCTAGTGCATCCGAAGCGTGTCAAGCGCAATGCCGACGCCCGGGCGGGCGACCGGCTCATTCTCGGCAAGCCGCTGGGCGTGGGCGTGCTCTCGGCTGCGCTCACGAAGGAAAAGCTAGCCGCGACTGGTTACGCGCAGATGATCACCACCACCACCCAGCTCAACACGCCGGGCCCCGAGCTCGCGGCGCTGGCCGGC
>CAMLNH010000010.1 GCA_946481355.1 uncultured Curvibacter sp. | reverse complement strand
GTCGAACACGCCATCCTTGGACGAGAGCATGATCACCGGCACCGACGCGAACTTGACATTGCGTTTGATGATGGCGCAGGTCTGGTAACCGTCGAGGCGCGGCATCAGGATGTCGCAGAAAATCAGGTTGGGCTGGTAGTCGTTGACCTTGGCCAGCGCATCAAAGCCATCCTCAGCCAGCATCACCTCGTGGCCGCCCTGCTTGAGAAAAATCTCGGCGCTGCGGCGGATCGTGTTGCTGTCATCGATCACGAGGACCTTGAGGGGCGTGTCTTGCGTGCTCACTGAAGGCTACTCCTGATGGCGACCGGACGGGCGATGACGTTCAACATCCTATGGATTCGGTCTCAGATCTGGACCATCTCGAAGTCTTCCTTGCGCGCCCCGCACTCGGGGCAGGTCCAGTTCATGGGCACATCAGCCCATACCGTCCCCGGCGCTATGCCATGCTCCGGATCGCCGGCCGCTTCGTCATAAATCCAGCCACAGATCAGACACATCCAGGTTTTGTTGTCGCTCACAGCTTACGAGACCTTCGAATAGAATGCAATATTGTACAAAGTGAAAAGCGCCCTCCGACGTCTTTCACGCAACGACTTGCCGTATTCTGCCTGAGTACTCACACAGGCCAGCCCATGCAAACCCCAGCCCCCGAGGACAGCGCACACGATTCCGGGCAGCCGCCCTGCGTGCTGGTCTTCAATGCCAACGACCCCAGCGGTGCCGGCGGACTCTCCGGCGACGTCGGCGCCATCGCCTCGGCTGGCGCCCACGCGCTGCCCGTGATCACCGGCACCTACGCCCGCGACACGGCCGAGACTTTCGATCACTTTCCCTTCGAGGAAGAGGTCGTGGCCGAGCAGGCCCGCAGCCTGCTCGAAGACGTGACGATGCAGGCCATCAAGGTCGGCTTCGTCGGCACCCCCGAGAACCTCAGCGCCATCGCCGAGATCGCCACCGATTACCCGGATCTGCCGCTGATCGCCTACATGCCCAACCTATCGTGGTGGAGCGAGGTGCAGATCGACCTCTACCTGGACGCCTTCCAGGAGCTGGTTTTGCCCCAGACCACAGTGTTGGTCGGAAACCACAGCACCCTGTGGCGCTGGCTGCTGCCGGACTGGGAAGGCGAGCGCAGCCCCACGGCCCGCGACATCGCCCGTGCTGCCGGCGAGTATGGCGTGCCCTACACCCTGGTCACCGGCATTCCGGCCGCCGAGCAGCACATCGAGAATGTGCTGGCCACCCCCCAGACCACCCTGGCCAGCGAGAAGTTCGAGCGCTTCGAGGCCGTGTTCTCGGGCGCCGGCGACACCCTGAGCGCCACCTTGGCCGCCCTGGTGGCCAGCGGCTGCGATCTGGGTGAGGCCTTTGTCGAAGCCCTGGGCTATCTGGACCACTGCCTGGACGGGGGCTTCCGCCCGGGCATGGGCCATGTGATCCCGGACCGCCTGTTCTGGGCCCAGGCCGACACCGAAGACGAATCCGACGAAGACGGCGCCGAAGGCCCGGCCTCGACCATGGAACTCCCCCCGCATGACACCCAGCATTGACCGCAACGAGATCCTCTTCGAACGCGCCAAGCGCGTCATCCCCGGTGGTGTGAACTCGCCCGTGCGCGCCTTCCGCGCCGTGGGTGGCACGCCACGCTTCGTGCAGCGCGCTGAAGGGTCCCACTTCTGGGACGCCGACGGCAAGCGCTACATCGACTACATCGGCTCCTGGGGCCCCATGATCCTGGGTCATGGCCACCCCGCCGTGCTGGAAGCCGTGCAGAAAGCCGCCATCGACGGCTTTTCCTACGGTGCGCCCACCGAGCGCGAGGTCGAGCTGGCCGAGGAGATTCTCAAATTCGTGCCCTCCATGGAGATGGTGCGTCTGGTCAGCTCGGGCACCGAAGCCGGCATGAGTGCCCTGCGCCTGGCACGCGGCGCCACGGGCCGCAGCAAGATCATCAAGTTCGAAGGCTGCTACCACGGCCACGCCGACGCGCTCCTGGTCAAAGCCGGCTCGGGCCTGGCCACTTTCGGCAACCCCACCAGCGCCGGCGTGCCCGCCGAGGTGGTGCAGCACACCCTGGTGCTCGAGTACAACAATCTGCAGCAGCTCGAGGAAGCCTTCGCCCTGCATGGCAAGGATCTGGCTTGCCTAATGATCGAACCGATCGCAGGCAATATGAACTTCGTGCGCGCCTCCCTGCCCTTCATGAAGCGCTGTCGCGAACTCTGCAGCCAGCACGGCGCCCTGCTGGTCTTCGACGAGGTGATGACCGGTTTCCGAGTGGCCCTGGGCAGCGCGCAGAGCGTCTACGCCCAGCTCATTCCCGGCTTTCAGCCCGACCTCACGGTTCTGGGCAAGGTCATCGGCGGCGGCATGCCGTTGGCGGCCTTCGGCGGACCGCGCGCCATCATGGAACAGCTCGCACCCCTGGGCCCGGTCTACCAGGCCGGCACGCTCTCGGGCAACCCGGTGGCCACGGCCTGCGGTCTGGCCACGCTGCGCGAGATCGCCAAGCCCGGCTTCTATGAAGAACTGGGCCGCAAGACCCGCGCGCTGATGGCGGGGCTGAAGGCCGCCGCGGATGCCGAAGGTGTGCCCTTCTGTGCCGACAGCGAAGGCGGCATGTTCGGCTTCTTCCTGCTGTCCGAACTGCCGCAGAACTACGCCACGGTCATGAAGACCGAAGGCGCAAAATTCAACCGGCTCTTCCACGGCCTGCTGGATCGCGGGGTCTACATCGCACCGGCGCTGTACGAGGCAGGCTTCGTGAGCGCGGCACACAGTGAGGAAGATCTTGCCGCCACGACAGCGGCGGCCCGCGAGGTCTTCAAGACCTTGCGCTGACACCGCGCCGCGGCCCAACAAAAAAGCGACCCGAGGGTCGCTTTTTTGTTGCCAGAGCATCACCGCCCACTCAATGACGAAAGTGGCGGACTCCAGAGAACACCATGGCCACGCCACGCTCGTTCGCCGCATCGATGACTTCCTGATCGCGCATGGAGCCCCCGGGCTGGATCACGCAGGTGGCGCCATGGTCGATGACCACGTCCAGGCCGTCACGGAAGGGGAAGAAGGCATCGCTGGCCACGGCCGTGCCCCGCAGGGACAGCTGGGCGTGCTCGGCCTTGATGCTGGCAATGCGCGCCGAATCGAGGCGGCTCATCTGGCCCGCACCCACGCCCATGGTCATGCCGTCCTTGCAGAAGACGATGGCATTGCTCTTGACGAACTTGGCCACCTTCCAGGCGAAAAGCAGGTCTTCGAGCTGCTGCTCGGTCGGCGCGAGCTTGGTCACCACCTTGAGGTCGCTGCGCTGCAGCTCGTGGTTGTCGGCGGTCTGAATCAGCAGGCCCGAGCCCACACGCTTGACGTCGTGCGAGTTGAGGCCGCGCTCCCAGGCCGTCTTGCCGTCGCGCTTGACGCCGTCCAGCGAGATCTGCAGCACGCGCACATTGGCCTTGGCCTTGAAGAGTTCCAAGGCCTCGGCCGTGTAGGCCGGTGCCATCAGCACCTCGACGAACTGCTTGCTCACGGCCTGCGCAGCCGCGAGGTCCACCGTGCGATTGAAAGCGATGATGCCGCCGAAGGCCGAGGTGGGGTCGGTCTGGAAGGCCTTGCTGTAGGCCTCGTGTGCATCCTTGCCCACGGCCACGCCGCAGGGGTTGGCGTGCTTGACGATCACGCAGGCCGGCGCCTCGAAGGTCTTCACGCACTCCCAGGCCGCGTCGCCGTCGGCGATGTTGTTATAGGACAGCTCCTTACCCTGCAGCTGTTTGGCCGACACCAGGGAGCCGGGGGCCGGGTAGAGGTCGCGATAAAACGCCGCCGACTGATGCGGGTTCTCGCCATAGCGCAGGTCCTGCAGCTTGACGAAGTTGCTGTTGGACTGGCCCGAGAAAGACAGCAGGGTCGGCGTGCCGCCCGCGATGCCAGCCTCGACGTCAACAGAGGAGAGGTAGTTGCTGATCGCCGCATCGTACTGGCTGATACGGTTGAAGGCCGCCACCGACAGCGCGAAGCGCAGCTGGTCCGAGAGCTTGCAGGATCCGGTCGCATGCGTGGCCTTGAGTTCGGCCAGCACGGCTGGGTACTGCGAGGCGTCGGTCAGCACACCCACATCCTTCCAGTTCTTGGCCGCGCTGCGCACCATGGCCGGGCCGCCGATGTCAATGTTCTCGATGGCATCTTCCAGCGTGCAGCCGGGCTTGGCCACCGTGGCCTCGAAGGGGTAGAGGTTGACCACGAGCAGATCGATGGTGTCGATGTGGTGGGCCTTGAGCGCGGCCATGTGCTCGGGCACGTCGCGGCGCGCCAGCAAACCGCCGTGCACCTTGGGGTGCAGGGTCTTGACGCGACCGTCGAGCATCTCGGGGAAGGCCGTGACCTCGGCCACTTCGGCCACGGGCAACTGGGCATCGGCCAGCAGCTTGGCAGTGCCGCCGGTGGAGATCAGCTTGACCCCCAGCGCGTGCAGGGCCCGGGCGAATTCGACGATGCCGGTCTTGTCGGAGACGGAGAGAAGTGCGTTCATTCTTGGTTCATTTGAGAAGTTTGTGTTCGACCAGCTTCTTGCGCAGGGTGTTGCGGTTCAGTCCCAGCCAGAGCGCGGCGCGCGACTGGTTCTGCTCGGCCTGCTGCATCACCACTTCCAGCAGCGGTTTCTCGACGATGCGCACCAGCATGTCGTACATGCCGTCGGGTTCGGTACCGCGCAGGTCCCTGAAATAGCCTTCCAGGCTGTTGCGCACGCATTCTTCGATCTGTTTTTTGCTCATGCGGCCAGCTCCATGTCTTCTTCTGCGTCCGTCACATCCGCCGCTGCAGGCAGGCGGTCCATGCGGGCACCCAGTTCATCAAAATAATCCGCCACGGCCCGCAGCTGGGCCTGGGCCTCATCCAGTTCGTTCATGCGTGCGCGGAAGGCCTCGCCGCCAGGCAGCGCCCTGACGTACCAGCCGATGTGCTTGCGCGCACTGCGCACGCCCGTGTACTCGCCGTAGAGGGCGTAGTGGTCCTCCAGGTGTTCGAGCAGCAGGCGGCGCACCTCCACGACCAGCGGCGGCGCCAGATGCTCGCCCGTAGCGAGGTAGTGCGCGATCTCGCGGAAGATCCAGGGCCGGCCCTGGGCCGCGCGGCCGATCATCAGCGCATCGGCACCGGTGGCGCGCAGCACGGCCTGGGCCTTTTCGGGCGAGGTGATGTCGCCATTGGCCACCACGGGAATGCGCAGCGCGGCCTTGACGGCCGCGATGGTCTCGTATTCGGCGGCGCCCTTGTAGCCCTGCTCGCGCGTGCGACCGTGCACCGTGACCATCTGCACGCCGGCGCTTTCGGCAGCGCGTGCGATGGTCAAGGCGTTCTTCCCGGTCTGGCACCAACCGGTGCGCATCTTGAGCGTGACCGGGACGCCGTGCGGTGCGCAGGCGCCCACCACGGCGCTCACGATCTGCAGCGCCAGCGCCTCGTCCTGCATCAGGGCCGAGCCAGCCCACTTGTTGCAGACCTTCTTGGCCGGGCAGCCCATGTTGATGTCGATGATCTGCGCGCCGCGCTCGATGTTGTAAACCGCCGCCTCGGCCATCATGGGCGCATCGGTGCCCGCGATCTGCACGGCAATAGGGCCAGCCTCGCCCTCGTGGTTGGCACGGCGCGAGGTCTTGAGGCTGTTCCACAGGTCCTTGCGCGAGGTCACCATCTCGCTCACCGCATAACCTGCCCCCAACGACTTGCACAGGCGACGGAAAGGCCGGTCCGTCACCCCGGCCATCGGGGCCACGAACAGGTGGTTCGGCAGTTCGTAAGAACCGATGCGCATGGATGCAGAGAGGTGGTGACAGCAAGAAAAAATGCTGCGGCCTGAGGTCAGGCTGCAGCCGGGCCGCGTATTCTAGCTGCACAAAATTTCAGCAATTGAAATCGGGCGCCATGGTGTGCGTCGACCTGCCTATACTGGTCAGGCTATGGAGTCCTGGTTGCACCAAGTGCTTGCACTATTGGCCTTGCCTGAAGTCGGCCTGAGCACCCTCTTCCTGATCGCCTTCGTCTCCGCCACCTTGCTGCCCATGGGCTCGGAGCCCGCGCTGTTCGGCCTCATCAAGCTCAACCCGGAATTGTTCTGGCCCGCCGTCTTCGTGGCGACCGCCGGCAACACCCTGGGCGGCGCCGTCAGCTGGGCCATGGGTTGGGGTTCGCACAACCTGGTGGACAAGGTACGGCATTCCGACACCCACCTGCGCGCACTCGACTGGCTGGAACGCATCGGCCCCAAGGCCTGCCTGCTGAGCTGGCTGCCCGGCGTCGGCGACCCGCTGTGCGCCGTGGCCGGTTGGTTGCGCCTACCCTTCTGGCCCTGCCTGCTCTACATGGCCATCGGCAAGTTCGCGCGCTACGTCACCATGACGACGGTGCTGCTCTGGTTCTTCCCAGGCGGCTTCACGTTCTAGCGCGACGCAGGCGCCGCAGCAGGGGCGGCAACACCAGCAGCGCCACCGACACGGCCATCAAACTGCCCGAGAGCGGACGCGTGAAGAAGGTGAACCAGTCGCCCTGGCTGATGATCAGCGACTGCCGCATGGACTGCTCGGCCATGGGCGCGAGGATCATGCCCACGATCAGCGGCGCCGCGGGGAAGTCAAAACGCCGCATCAGGAAGCCGATCAGACCGAAGACGAAGAGCATGCCCACGTTGAAGACCGAATTGCCAGCGCCGTAGACCCCTGCCGTGGAGATCACGATGATGCCCGCGTACAGCCAGGGCGGCGGGATCTTGAGCAACTTGACCCAGAGGCCCACCAGGGGCAGGTTGAGCACCAGCAGGATGATGTTGCCGATGTAGAGGCTGGCAATCAGCGTCCACACCAGCGCGCCTTGCTGCGTGAAGAGCTGCGGCCCGGTCTGGATGCCATAGCCCTCGAAGGCCGAGAGCATGATGGCCGCCGTGGCGGACGTGGGAATACCCAGCGTGAGCAAGGGCATGAGCACACCGGCTGCGGCCGCGTTGTTGGCGGCCTCAGGGCCGGCCACGCCTTCGATGGCGCCGTGACCAAACTCTTCAGGGTGCTTGGAGAGCTTCTTCTCGGTGTAGTAGGACAGCATGGTGGGCAGTTCCTGTCCGCCCGCGGGCATGGCCCCGATTGGAAAACCGAACAGGGAACCGCGGATCCAGGCCTTCCAGGAACGCGCCCAGTCCTGCGCACTCAGCCACAGGCTGCCCGACATCTTCATCACCTCGCCACCGCGCGACTCGCGTCCCTGCCAGGCCAGGTACAGGGCCTCGCCCACGGCGAACAGGCCCACGGCCACCACCGTCACCTCCAGGCCGTCGAGCAGTTCGGGGCGTCCAAAGGTGAAACGTGGCTGGCCGGTCTGCAGGTCGATGCCCACCAGACCGCAGAGCAGGCCGGCAAACAGGCTCAGCAGGCCACGCAGCACCGAGCTGCCCAGCACCGCCGACACCGCCACGAGAGAGAGCACCATGAGGCTGAAATACTCGGCCGGGCCGAAGGCCAGTGCCGCTTCCACCACCCAGGGCGCGAAGAAGGTCAGCGCCAGCGTGCCGATGGTGCCGGCCACGAAACTGCCGATGGCTGCCGTCGCCAGCGCCTGCCCGGCACGGCCGCGCCGCGCCATCTTGTTGCCCTCGAGCGCCGTCACCACCGCGCCCGACTCACCGGGCGTGTTGAGCAGGATGGAGGTGGTGGAGCCGCCATAGGCCGCGCCATAGTAGATGCCCGCGAACATCACGAACATGCTGGTCGCCGGTACCTGGTAGGTCAGCGGCAGCAGCAGCGCAATGGTCAGCGCCGGGCTGATGCCGGGCAGCACGCCCACGAGCGTGCCCAGCAGACAGCCCGCGAAACCCCAGAGCAGGGTCATGGGTTGCAGCGCGTTGGCAAAACCGCCCAGCAGGGCTTCGAATCCGAGCATGGCGACTCCTCAGAACGGCCAGCTCAGGGCCGGGCCAAGGCCCACACCGAGCAGGCGGGCGAATACAAACCAGAACACCGCGGCAATCGCGCCACAGACCAGGGCCGAACGCCAGCCCAGTGGCGCATCAAAGGCGCGCGCCACACCCATGCCGCAGAGCGTGCCGGGGATGACAAAACCCAGGAACGGCACCAGCCCCATGAAAGCCACACCGCCGCCGAGCAGGAAGAGCAGGCGCCGCCCGCTGCCGGGCAAGGGGGCCTGTTCGTCGTCCAGGCTGAAGTCCACCTGCCGGCCACGCCAGGCGCTCCAGGCATAGACCAGCGCCAGCAGGCCCAGGCCCGCAACGATCACACCCGGCGCCAGCACCGGCCCGACCGCCATCTGCATCAGGGACTCGGGGATGGCCGTCACCTGCCAGGCCGCCACTGCGGCGATGGCGACCAGCAGGACAGCCAGGATCAGCGGTGTCATGCCAGCCCCAGTTCCTTCATGACCTCTTCGGTGTCGCGGATGTTGGCTTCGATCTCGCGCTCGAAGGGGATGTCGGCCAGGAACACATCGGTCCACTTGCGCGTCTCGAGTTCCTTGCGCCAGGCTTCGGAAGCGTTCACCTTGCTCATGAACTCCACCAGTTGGGCCTTCTGCGTCGCGTTGATGCCGGGCGGTGCAAACACACCACGCCAGTTGGCCGCCGTCACACGCACGCCCAGCTCCGTCAGCGTGGGCACATCCACGCCCGGGATGCGCTTGTTGCCGGAAACGGCCAGCGGGATCAGGCGACCGGCCTTGATCTGCTCTTCGAACTCAGAATAACCCGAGATGCCGGCCACCACCTGGGCACCCAGCAGGGCCGCATTGGCCTGGCCACCACCGGAGAAGGCCACGTAGGCGGCCTCGCGCGGGTTGCGGCCCAGGGCGCGGATGATCAGCCCGAGCAGCACATGGTCGGTACCTCCGGCGCTGCCGCCTGCCACGGACACCGCCTTGGGGTTGGCCTTGAAAGCCGCTTCGAGTTCCTTCCAGGTCTTGATCTTGCCGGCCGCCGGCACGGCCACCACACCGGCCTCTTCGGTCAGGCGCGCGATCGGCGTGACGTTGCGCATGGTCACCGGGCTCTTGTTGGCGATCGCCGCGCCCACCATCACCGAACCGCCCACCAGCAGACTGTTGCCCTGGCCCTTGCGCTGGTTCACGAAGCGCGGCAAGCCCACCATGCCGCCGGCACCGGCCACGTTCTCGAACGGCATATTGCCCACCAGGCCCGCCGCCTTGGCCGCACGCTCGATGGCGCGCGCCGTGCCGTCCCAGCCGCCACCGGGCGCGGCCGGTACGAACATGTTCAGGGTCTCGAACAGGGGCTTGCCCTGGGCCCAGGCTGGCAAGGCCAGGGCCGCGCCGGTGGCAGCGCCCAGGCGCATGAATTCGCGTTTGTTCATCTCCATGGTCATCTCCTGTGTAAGATCATTCGAGGCTCATCGCCCGTGCATGCATTCTGGCCAGCGGCCTCGCCACTGGCTTTCAAACGGCTGTCAAAGCACCTCCGTGAATACCCTAGGCCCCCACCTGCTGCTGGTTGAAGACACGCCGGACCTCGCGCTCTGGCTGGGCACCGCCCTGCGCCAGGCCGGCATGCGCGTGAGCTTCGCCCGCGACGGCCATGAGGCCCTGGCCCAGCTGCTGCCCGGCCACGGTCTGGACGCCGTGCTGCTGGACCTGCAGCTGCCCGGCCCCGACGGCCTCACCGTGCTGCAGACCCTGCGCGAGCGCGGCGACCCCGTGCCCGTACTGGTGCTGACCGCGCGCGCCAGCGTGCCCGACCGCGTGCTGGGCCTGAACCTGGGTGCCGACGACTACCTGCCCAAGCCCTTCGACCTCAGCGAGCTCGAAGCCCGGCTGCAGGCCCTGCTGCGCCGCCCGGGCCGCACGCGCAACACCCGCCTGCGCCTGGGCCCGCTGGAGATGGATCGCGATTCGGGCCAGGTCAGCGTGCACGACCAGCCCCTGGCCCTGACCCCGCGCGAAGCCGCCGCCCTGCGCGCGCTGCTGGAGAAAGCGCGCCAGACCGTGAGCAAGGACGAGCTGCACCAGGCTGTCTTTGGCGACGAGGCCGTGGAACGCGAAGCCGTGGAAGTTCTGATCCACCGCCTGCGCAAGAAGCTCGAAGCCTGTGCCCGGCCTGCGGGCCAGGCGGCGGCACCGGGCGTGCACACCATCCGCGGCCTGGGCTATATGCTCATGCCCGCCTCGGTGGAGGAACGCTGACATGACGCGCACCGCGCCGTCCCTGCGCGCGCGCCTGCTGGGCTGGATCCTGCTGCCTCTTGCCGGGCTCATCACCGTCAACGCCTGGGTGGCCTACGGCAACGCCGTGGAAGCCAGCAACGAGGCCTACGACCGGGCGCTCTACCTGGCCAGCCGCGCCCTCGCCGAAGAACTGGTCTGGCGCCAAGGGGCGTTGCAGGTCAATGTGCTGCGTGCGGCCGGCTACCTGCTGGAGAACCACACCGGCTCGCGCCTCTACTACCGCGTGGCGGATGCCGCCGGGCGTCATCTGGCCGGCGACCCTACCCTGCCGGCGCCGCACGCTGGCCCGGCCACCAGCGTCAGCTACCACGCCCTGGTGCAGTTCGAGGACGGAGAACTGCGCGGTCGCCCCGTGCGACTGGCCCACCTGACCCATGTGCTGGAAGATGAACGCGACCAGCCCCACATCCTCAAGATCAGCGTGGCCGAAACCCTGGAAACGCGCCAGCAGATGGTGCGCCAGCAGCTGCGCGAAACCCTTGTGAGCCAGGGCCTGCTGCTGCTGGCAGCTGCTCTGCTCGTGATCGTCGGCGTGCAGCGCGGCATCCGGCCGCTGGAACACTTCCGTCAACGCCTGGCCGCACGTGATGACGATGACTTCTCCCCCATCGCCCCACCCGACCTGCCGCGCGAGCTGCATCCGCTGGTGGGCACGCTCAACGGCTACCTGGCCCGCCTGGGCCGCCTGATCGACATCCGCAAGCGCTTCCTCGACAACGCCGCCCACCAGCTGCGCACCCCGCTGACCGTGCTCAAGACCCAGCTGGCCCTGGCCGACCGCGACCCTGCGGCAGTGGCTGCCGCGCGCCAGACGACCGACGACGCCGTGCGCCTGACCGAGCAGCTGTTGGCCATGACCCGCGCGGAACACGCGGGCGCGCTGCCGGCCGGCACAGAAGGGGAGACGGTGGACCTGCTGGCGCTGGCGCGGCAAGTCACGCAGGAATTTCTGCCGCGGGCCCTGCAGCAGGGCGACGACCTCGGTTTCGAAACGCTGGTGGAGGCATGCCGGGTGCCCGGCACCGCCGCGCTGCTGCATGACGCGCTGGGCAATCTGGTCGACAACGCCCTGCACCACACCCCGTCCGGCACACGTATCACCGTGCGCGTGGGGCCGTTCTGGGTGGAGGTAGAGGACCACGGACCGGGCATCGCCGCCGAACACCAGGCTCATGTCTTCGAGCGCTTCTACCGGGCTGCACCGGCCTCGGTACGCGGCAGCGGCCTGGGTCTGGCCATCGCGCGCGAGATCGCGCAGCAGCAGGGCGCCACGCTCACGCTGCGGAGCCCCGCGGCCCCGGCGACCGGCGCGATCTTCAGGATCGAATGGAAAGAGGGCTGAGGCCCTAGAGGAAGAAGAACTTCAGGAACTGAAGAGGAAGTTCATCACGTCGCCATCCTTGACGACGTATTCCTTGCCTTCGGCGCGCATCTTGCCCGCATCCTTGGCGCCCTGCTCGCCTTTGCAGGCGATGTAGTCCTCGAAGGAAATGGTCTGGGCGCGGATGTAGCCCTTCTCGAAATCGGTGTGGATCACGCCGGCGGCCTGCGGCCCCGTATCGCCCACATGGATGGTCCAGGCGCGCACTTCCTTGACGCCGGCCGTGAAGTAGGTCTGCAGGCCCAGCAGGCTGAAGCCGGCACGGATCAGGCGGTTCAGGCCGGGTTCGTCCTGGCCCATCTCGGCCAGGAACATCGCGCGGTCCTCGTCGCTCATCTCGGACAGTTCGGCCTCGGTCTTGGCGCAGATGGCCACCACCGGGGCGTTCTGCGCTGCGGCGTATTCCTTCAGGCGGTCGAGGAAGGGGTTGTTCTCGAAGCCGTCTTCAGCCACGTTGCCCACGAACATCGCCGGCTTGGCGGTGATCAGGCACAGCGGCTTGAGCACGACCAGTTCTTCCTTGCTGAAGTCGATCGTGCGCACCGGCTTGCCTTCATTGAGCACGGCCTCGCACTTCTTGAGCACCTCGACCAGGCGCAGCGCGTCCTTGTCGCCGCCGGCCTTGGCCACCTTGGTGTAGCGCTGCAGGCTCTTCTCGACGGTGGACAGGTCGGCCAGGCACAGCTCGGTCTGGATCACCTCGATGTCCGAGATCGGGTCGACCCGCCCGGCGACGTGGATCACGTTCTCGTCCTCGAAGCAGCGCACCACGTTGACGATGGCGTCGGTCTCGCGGATGTGGGCCAGGAACTTGTTGCCCAGGCCTTCGCCGGTACTGGCACCGGCCACAAGACCGGCGATGTCCACGAACTCCACGATGGCCGGCACGACGCGCTCGGGCTTGACGATCTCCGCCAGCTGGGCAAGGCGCGGGTCCGGCACCTCGACCACGCCGACGTTGGGCTCGATGGTGCAAAAGGGGTAGTTCTCCGCCGCAATGCCCGCCTTGGTCAGGGCGTTGAACAGGGTGGATTTGCCGACGTTGGGCAGGCCGACGATGCCGCACTTGAGACTCATGATCTTCCTTGGGATATGACGCCCGGAGGCGCCGTCCGCACGACGCGGCGTACCGGCCGGCCTGCGGAACAGGGGCGGCGCCCATAGGCGCCTGAAACTGCCGTCATTGTAAGACCCGGCCCGGGAGCGGGCCGGGCAGCCTCAATCGAAGCGGTAGTCCGCGCTCACCGTCTGCCCCACGCGCAGCACCCGGTCTGCGCCCTCGCTCACGATGGCGTTCATGCCGAAGGTCAGGGCACCGTTGACGCGTGCGTCCTGGCGGTAAGTCTGCAGCGCGTCGTTGACCTCGGGGCTGCTGCGGGCCGTTTCGGGGTCGATGTTGGGGATGGGACAGCGCGGGCAGGGCTTGACCGGCGTGAGCACCACCGGCCCTTCGGCCGTCTGGATCTGCAGCGGGCCGACGCGGTCCTCGTCGTGCGCATCCAGACCTTCGAGCACGATATTGGGCCGGAAGCGCCGGATGTCCACGGGCCCGTGGCCGGACGCCTGGAGCCGCTCGTTCAGACCGTCGAGCGCCGACTGCCCCAGCACCAGCACGGGGTAGCCGTCGCTGAACTGGTTGGGCGCCTCGACGCCACCGGTCCACTGCAGGCTGGACAGGCGCCGGTGCTCGGGGTCGAAGCGCACCAGGCGGTATTTCGGCGCGTTGGCGCGCGGCAGGCCCTGTTCGTTCAGCGCCAGGAAATCAGTGAACCACTGGGCCGCGACATCGCCCATGTCATAGGCGGGCACCACGTCGCTCCAGACGCGCACACGGGTCGGCGCCTCGACGGCGTCAACCCGCAGGTGCAGGGCCAGCATGCCGGGTGCGCGCAGCTGCAGCTCGGTGCCGCCGCGCTTGAAAGCCGGCTGGATCAGCGCCATGCGCGGCTCTTCGCGCTGGCTCAGGAACTCACCCTCCTCGTCCACCACCATCCAGGCGCGATCGAGGTCCAGACCGGTTTCGGTCAGCACGGCCTCGGACAACTCGATGCCGGCGCAGGATTTGACGGGGTAGACAAAAAGACGGGCAATGCGGGCCTGCACGTCGGCAGCAGATGCGGTGGACTCACTCACGGACGATTTCCTGAATTGGCTTGCAACAGCTCAGATTCTGCCCGCCTTCTACAATGCCCTCATGCCCCAACTGGACCTCTGCATACGCGGCAGCGGCATTGTCGGCCGCACCCTGGCCCTGCTGCTGGCGCGCGAGCGCCTGCGCGTCGGCCTCGTGGAACAACCGGCCGTCACGCCACCGAGCGCCGATGTGCGCGCCTACGCCTTGAACCGCGCCTCGCGCGAGCTGCTGGAAAGCGTGCGTGCCTGGCCCGAGGACGAATCCGCAGCCACCCCCGTCACGCACATGCAGGTCTGGGGCGACCGCGGCAGCGAGCTCAACTTCGACGCCGCCCCATTGGGCTCGCCCGCCCTGACCTGGATCGTCGACGTGCCGGTGCTTGAAGCCCGCCTGGCCGAGGCCGTGCGTTACCAGCCCCAGATCGAGGTGCTGTCGGCCCCGGCCCCGGCGAAACTGACGGTGGTCTGCGAAGGCCGCGCCAGCAGCACCCGGGCCGAATTCGGTGTCGATTTCGACGTCACCCCCTACCCCCAGCACGCCCTGGCCACCCGCCTGCAATGCGAAAAACCGCATGGCGGGATGGCCCGCCAGTGGTTCGCCCAGGGCGAGATCCTGGCTTTTCTGCCTTTGGGCGGCCCGCAGGGGAACTCCGTGGCCGTGGTCTGGTCTGTCTCTCCAGAGCGTGCGGCACAACTGCTGCAGCTGGAGCCGGCCACCTTCTGCGAAGAAATCGGCCGGGCCAGCCACCAGACCCTGGGCCCGCTGAGCCTGATCAGCGAGCGCAAGACCTGGCCGCTGCAGAAGGCGCAGGCCCGGCAGTGGTCGGGCCGCAACGCGGGCGTCGCCTGGGTGCTGGCCGGCGACGCGGCGCACAACGTGCACCCGCTGGCCGGGCAGGGACTGAATCTGGGCCTGGCCGATGTGGCCGAGCTCACGCGGGTGCTGCACGGGCGCGAGTACTGGCGCAGCGTGGCCGACGAGAAACTGCTGCGCCGTTACGAGCGAGCGCGCAAGGCCGGCATGCTGGCGCTGGATGTGGGCATGGACGGCTTGCAACTGCTGTTCGCGCGCGAGGGCCAGGCCTGGAGCGCGCTGCGCAACTGGGGCCTGCAGGGCGTGGAGCGCAGCGGCTGGCTCAAGCACTGGCTGGCACAGAAGGCCATGAATTTCTGAAGGATGGACATGAAGACGACGAAGCATTGGATCACGGGCCTGCTGGCCGCGCTGCTGGCCCTGGGGGCCGGCGCGCAGGAGGCCACCATCCGCAAGAACCTGGCCGAGCGCCTGCCGCAGCTGCCGGCGATCAACGAAGTCAGCAAGACGCCCATCCCCGGCCTGTACGAGATCCGCGTCAACGACAACGAGATCTACTACACCGATGCCGAAGGCCACTACCTGATCCAGGGCCATCTGATCGACGTGCGCCAGAAGCGCAACCTCACCGAGGAGCGGGTCGACAAGCTGCTGGCCATCGACTTCAAGAGCCTGCCCTTCAAGGATGCATTCACAGTGGTGCGCGGCAACGGCCAGCGCAAGATGGCCATCTTCTCCGACCCGAATTGCGGCTACTGCAAGCGCATCGAGCGTGACCTGGCCAAGCTGGACAACGTCACCATCCACGTCTTCCTCTACCCCGTGCTGGGCCCGGGCTCGACGGAGAAATCCAAGCTGGTCTGGTGCGCCAAGGAGCGTTCCCAGGCCTGGCTGGACCTGATGCTCAAGGACCAGCTGCCCTCGTCCGCCGCCTGCGATGTGCAGGCCATCCAGCGTAACCTGGCCTTCGGCCAGAAGCTCAAGGTCCAGGGCACGCCCACGCTGTTCTTCGCCGACGGCAGCCGCGTACCCGGCGCAATTGACCTCGCCCAGATCGAAAGACAGCTCACGGCCGCCACGCGCTGAACCCACCCCGCCGTCCCATGCCCCAGAAGTCCAGCCCCGCCCCGATCCACTACGGCATCGAGGTTGCCGACCCGCACGCCCACCTTTTCCGCGTCACGCTCACCATCGCCCAGCCCGAAGCCTTGCAGGTCGTGAGCCTGCCGGTCTGGATTCCGGGCAGCTACCTGGTGCGCGAGTTCGCCAAGAACCTGCAGAAACTCGTCGCGCGGCAAGGCCGCAGGACACTGGCGGCCACGCAAATTGACAAGTGCAGCTGGCAGATCGCCTGCGACCCGGATCAGCCCCTGGCGCTGGACTACGAGGTCTACGCCTGGGACAACTCGGTGCGCACCGCCTGGCTCGATGCGCAGCGCGGCTTCTTCAATGGCACCAGCCTGTGCCTGCGCGCGGAAGGTCAGCAGGACCGGCCCCATGAGCTGACGCTGTCGCCCGGCGCCGCGCCCGCCGGCTGGGAAGTGGCCACCGGCCTCACGCCCCTCAAGACCGAGCGCCGCGGCTGGGGAAGCTATCGCGCGGACGATTACGACGCGCTGGTCGACTGCCCCGTGGAGCTCGGTGCCTTCTGGCGCGGCGAATTCAAGGCCGGCAGCACGCCACATCACTTTGTCATTGCCGGCGCGCCACCCAGCTTCGACGGCAGCCGCCTGCTGGCCGACGCGCAGCGCATCTGCGAGACCGCGATCCGCTTCTGGCACGCCGAAGGGCGCGCCACCGGCCGCACCGGCAAGCCGCCCTTCAAAAGCTACCTTTTCCTGCTCAACGCCACGGACGACGGCTACGGCGGCCTGGAACACCGCAATTCCACCGCGCTGATCTGCGGCCGGCGCGACCTGCCGCGCGCCGGCGCCAAGCCCGGCGAGGGCTACACCACGCTGCTGGGCCTGATCAGCCACGAATACTTCCACAGCTGGAACGTCAAGCGCCTGCGGCCGGCCGAGTTCGCGCGCTACGACTACACGCGGGAGAACTACACCGAGCTGCTCTGGTTCTTCGAGGGCTTCACGAGCTATTACGACGACCTGCTGCTGCGCCGCGCCGGCCTGATCGACGACCTAGTCTACCTGCGCCTGCTCAACAAGAGCATCAACCAGCTGCAGCAGACACCGGGCCGCCTGGTGCAGTCGGTGGCCCAGGCCAGCTTCGATGCCTGGGTCAAGTACTACCGCGTGGACGAGAACACGCCCAATGCCACCGTGAGCTACTACGGCAAGGGCGCGCTCGTGGCGCTGTGCATCGATCTCACCCTGCGTGCCGAAGGTCGGCACAGCCTGGACGACGTGATGCGCGCGCTTTGGCAACGCTGCGCCGCCGGCCCCATGCGCGAGGACGACCTGCTGTCGGTGCTGCGTGAGCTCAGCGGCCGCAGCTGGAGCCGCGAGATCCAGCGCTGGGTACATGGCATGGGTGAGCTGCCGCTGCGCGAGCTGCTGGAACAGCATGGCGTACGCGTTCACGATGAGCCCGCCCAGCTGGCTCAGCGCCTGGGTCTGCGGGTGGCCGAGAGCAGTGGTGGGGTACAGATCAAGACTGTGCTGCGCGGCGGCGCAGCCGAACAGGCGGGCCTGGCCGCTGGCGACGAATGGCTAGGCGTGGACGTCGGCAGCGGCAAATCGCGCAGCAGCTGGCGTCTGGGCAAGCTGGACGACTTGCTGCTCTACGCTGGGGACCAGGAGCGCGTGCACGCCCTGGTGGCACGCGACCGTCGCCTGCTGACGCTGCCGCTGAAGCTGCCGCGCCAGACCACGACCTGGCGACTGGCCGCCGAACAGCGCGAGAAAGTGCAGCGCTGGCTGGGCCGCTGAGGCTCAGGCCTTCTGCATCTGGGCTTCGACCTCGGCCCCGAACCTGTCGGCCGCGGCCTGGCCCTTGACTTCACGCATCACGGTGTAGGCCCGCTTCATCACCTCGACAAACTGGGACATGTCCTTGGCGGCTTCGAGCTTGATCGCCAACTCATCGGCCAGCGGCCCGAGTTGTTCGGCGAGCAGCCGGGTGGCCAGCGCCCTGGCCTTGCCCAGTTCTGCGCCAGCGGGCAAGCCTGCTGTCACCGGCTTGGCAGCAGCAGCTCCGGCAACCACCTCGATCAGGCCTTCGGCTTGGAGTTGTTGCAGAAGCTCGGCCGACTCCCCCATGCCCGCAGCGAGCTTGATCAGCTCCTCCGCGCTCTTCTTGCCATCGACGAGGATGAGCAGCATGCGCAGCTTGCCGCCCACGCCATGGCCGCGGGTGGCGATGGCCTCTGTTCCCTTATCGGACTTCCGGTAGATCGCTTGCGAATCCATGCCGCCCAACCTCTGCTTTTTGTGGTTAGCGAATTATTTCACCGCCTCGTTGTCGCTCTCCCCCGTGTTTCCACTAGGACTGCGCCCCAAGTGGCTATTGCATCGCAAGCAGGGCAAGAGATCAAGCCCCCGACAGCGTGATTTTCTTGAACTTGCGCTTGCCCACCTGCAGCACATAGGTGCCGGCACCCAGCTTCAGCCCTTTGTCGCCGACCACGACCGCGTCCACGCGCACACCACCGCCGTCGATCAGACGGTTGCCTTCGCCGGACGAGGCCACCAGCCCAGCCTGCTTGAGCAGGGCCGCGATGCCGATGGGGCCGACCTCCAGGGTCAGGGACTGCTCCTCGATCTCGTCGGGAATACCGCCCTTGCTGCGGTTGATGAAGTCCTGCTCGGCCGCATCGGCGGCTGCAGCACTGTGGAAGCGTGCGGTGATCTCCTTGGCCAGCATCACCTTGGCGTCCTTGGGGTTGCGGCCGTTTTCGACCTCGCGCCTGAGAGCATCGATCTCAGCCAGCGAGCGGAAGGACAGCAGCGTGTACCAGCGCCACATCAGTTCGTCGCTGATGGACAGCACCTTGGCGAACATGGTGTTGGCGTCTTCGGTGATGCCGATGTAGTTGTTCTTGCTCTTGGACATCTTCTCGACACCGTCAAGCCCTTCGAGCAGCGGCATGGTGAGGATGCATTGGGGCTCCTGGCCGTACTCCAGCTGCAGATGCCGGCCCATGAGCAGGTTGAACTTCTGGTCGGTGCCACCTAGCTCCAGATCGCTCTTGAGCGCCACCGAGTCGTAGCCCTGCATCAGCGGGTAGAGGAACTCGTGCACCGAGATCG
>CAMLNH010000009.1 GCA_946481355.1 uncultured Curvibacter sp. | reverse complement strand
TCCAGGAAGCCATCAAGCACGGCGTGCGCAAGATCAACATCGACACCGACATCCGTCTGGCGATGACGGGCGCGGTGCGCAAGTTCCTGGCCGAGAACCCGGACAAGTTCGACGCGCGTGAATGGCTCAAGCCCGCCCGCGAAGCCGCCCGGCTGGTCTGCAAGGCGCGTTACCTGGAGTTCGGCTGCGAGGGCCAGGGTGCCAAGGTCAAGGGTGCCACGTTGCAGGTCATGGCCCAGCGCTATGCCAAGGGCGAGCTGGCCCAGGTGGTGAACTGAGCCCCCCGATCGCGAACTTGCGATAATCACGGGCCCGGCGCCAGGCGCGCCGGGCTTTTTCTTTTTGGCCTTTTGTTTTCAGAGCCGCCCATGACGAACGCCCTGCACACCTCCAGCATCAGCTCCCTGCCCCTGCTCGCGCGCGGCAAGGTGCGCGACAACTACGCCGTCGGCGAGGAGCGCATCCTCATGGTGGCCTCGGACCGCATCAGCGCCTTCGACGTCATCATGGGCGAGCCCATCCCCGGCAAGGGTGAGCTGCTCACCCGGATGGCGCTGTTCTGGTTCGACAAGCTCGGTCACATCTGCCCCAACCACCTTACGGGCGACAACCCCGAGAGCGTGGTGCAGCCCCAGGAAGTGGCCCAGGTGCGCGGCCGTGCCATGCTGGTCAAGCGCCTCAAGCCCATCCCCGTGGAAGCCGTGGTGCGCGGCTACCTGGCCGGCAGCGGCTGGGCCGAGTACCAGGCCAGCCAGTCGGTCTGCGGCGTCAAGCTGCCGGCGGGTCTGAAGAACGCCAGCAAGCTGCCTGAGCCCATCTACACGCCCGCGGCCAAGGCCGACGTCGGCGAGCACGACGAGAACATCACCTACGAGAAGACCGTGGAGATGATCGGCCCGGCGCTGGCCGCGCAGATACGCGACATCTCCATCGCGCTCTACAAGGCCGCGAGCGAGATCGCCCTCAAGAAGGGCATCATCATCGCCGACACCAAGTTCGAGTTCGGCCTCGACAAGCAGGGCCAGCTGGTGCTCATGGACGAGGTGCTCACGCCGGACTCCTCGCGCTACTGGCCCGTCGAGGGCTACCAGGAGGGCGCCAATCCGCCGAGCTACGACAAGCAGTTCCTGCGCGACTGGCTGGAGACGGCCACGGTGAACGGCAAGCCCTGGGGCAAGACCAAACCGGCGCCCGCGCTGCCGCAAGAGGTGATCGAGAAGACCGCGGCCAAATACCGCGAAGCGCTGACCCGGCTGACGGCCTGAACCCGCACCACGCCAATAAAAACGGCACCCGCAGGTGCCGTTTTTTCTGGGCCTGACCTTTCAATTCAAAGCCATGCTGAGCTTGCGCCGGTAGGCAGAGACCAGCGCGGCCTGTTCGTCCTGCTGCACTGTGGCGTGGCCTGCCAGTTCTATTCCGCCGGCGCTCTTGCCGCTCACCTCCGGTCCGGCCTGCTTGGGCTTGGGCGGCGTGAGCAGCTCCAGGATGGCGATGAAGGTCTTGCGCGGGGCTTCCTCGTCCCACTTCTTGTCGCGCATGATGATCTCCAGCAGCTCGTCGAGCGCAGCCACCCATTCATTGGCGGCCATGAGCACGCGCGCCTTGGCAAAGCGGGCGGCGAAGTCGCGCTTGTTGGCCGCGATGGCCTCGTCGAACTTCTCCAGCGGCCACTGGCCGCGCGGATCGTTGCCCACGAACTCCAGGGCGTTGAGCCATTGCTGCAGGGCCTCGAACTGAAGCGGCACGGGGATGCGCGCCAGCGTGGGGGCCAGCTGGGCCGCGGCCTGAGCGAGATCGCCGCTGCCGATCAGCAGCTTGATGTGGTCGTAACGCAGCTCGTCGTTGGCCGGGTCGGCCTGCAGGGCCTGCGCCATGCGTTCCAGCGCGCTCTCGATGTCGCCGGACGCCAGGTGGTCCTGTGCCTCTTCGGCGTCGGTCTGGGCCTGCAGCTGGTCTTCGCCAGGCAGGTGCTTGTCGAGGAACTCACGCAGCTTGCCCTCGGGCAGGGCGCCCATGAAGCCGTCCACGGGCTTGCCGCCCATCATGAGCACGCAGGTCGGGATGCTGCGGATGCCGAAGGCCGCGGCCAGCTCCTGCTGTTCGTCGGAGTTGATCTTGGCCAGCACGAAACGGCCTTCGTAGGCGGCTTCGAGCTTTTCGAGGATGGGCGTCAGCGACTTGCAGGGGCCGCACCAAGGAGCCCAGAAATCCACCAGCACGGGCACGGACAGGGAGGCGTGGATGACTTCGGTTTCGAAGTTTTCAGTGGTGATGTCTATCATTTGGGCCGATCCGGGGCGGGAAAGTAAAATTCGAGGATGAAAACACTCATCGGTGTCGTCATGGGCTCCAGTTCCGACTGGGACACCATGCAACAGGCAGTCCAGATTCTCCACCACTTTGGCATCGGTCACGAGGCCAAGGTCGTCTCGGCACACCGCATGCCCGATGACATGTTCGCCTACGCGGAAGCTGCGGCCGGCCGCGGTCTCAGGGCCATCATCGCCGGCGCCGGTGGCGCCGCCCACCTGCCGGGCATGCTGGCGGCCAAGACCACGGTGCCTGTGCTGGGCGTGCCGGTGGCCAGCAAGCACCTGCAAGGGGTTGATTCCCTGCACAGCATCGTGCAGATGCCCAAGGGCATCCCCGTGGCGACCTTCGCCATCGGCCAGGCCGGCGCGGCCAATGCGGCGCTCTTTGCCGTGGCCATGCTGGCCAACGAAGACCCGGCCCTGCGTGCCAGGCTGGAAGCCTACCGTGCCGAGCAGACCGCCACCGCTCGCGGCATGAGCCTGCCCCCCGCCATATGACCGGCGGCCCCATCCTTCCCGGCACGCTCGTCAACGGCCAGCCGGCCACCCTGGGCGTCATGGGCGGCGGCCAGCTCGGTCGCATGTTCGTGCACGCGGCCCAGCGCATGGGCTATTTCACGGCCGTCCTCGACCCGGATCCGTCCAGCCCGGCCGGGCTGGTCAGCCACCACCACATCCAGACCGCCTACCTCGACGAGCAGGGCCTGGCCCAGCTGATGCAGCGCAGCGCCGCCATCACCACCGAGTTCGAGAATGTGCCGGCGCCGGCCCTGCTGACCCTGGGCGCCCATCGCCCGGTGGCGCCGGCCGCCCAGGCCGTGGCCATCGCCCAGGACCGCGCGCAGGAGAAGGTGCATTTCACGCGCTGCGGCGTGCCTGTGGCACCGCACGCGGTGATCGAGACGGCAGAACAGCTCGCGGCCGTGCCCGACGCACTGCTGCCCGGCATCCTCAAGACCGCGCGTCTGGGTTACGACGGCAAGGGCCAGATCCGCGTGCAGACGCGCGCCGAACTCGTGGCGGCCTGGGACGAGCTCAAGCGTGTACCCTGCGTGCTTGAGAAGATGCTGCCGCTGGCGGCCGAGTGCTCGGTCATCGTCGCGCGTGGTGCCGATGGCCAGATGGTCAACTTCCCCGTGCAGCGCAACCTGCACCGCGCGGGCATCCTGGCCGTGACCGAAGTCTACGAGGGCAATGTCGCGCCTTCCCTGGCTGCACAGGCCGTCGAGGCGACCAAGTCCGTGGCCGCCGGCCTGAACTACGTGGGCGTGCTCTGCGTGGAGTTCTTCGTGCTGCAGGACGGTTCGCTGGTCGTCAACGAGATGGCGCCGCGTCCGCACAACAGCGGCCACTACACGATGGACGGCTGCGACCACTCGCAGTTCGACCTGCAGGTGCGCACGCTGGCCGGCCTGCCCCTGGTGCAGCCGCGCCTGCACAGCCCGAGCATCATGCTCAACCTGCTCGGCGACGTCTGGACCGCGCATGGCGGCCCTCCCCCCTGGGACCGTGTGCTGGCCTTGCCCGGTACACACCTGCACCTCTACGGCAAGCTCGATGCCAAGCCCGGCCGCAAGATGGGCCACCTCAACATCACCGGCACCTCGGTGGAGGAGGTGCGCTCCACCGCCCTGGCCGCGGCCAAGATCCTGGGCATCGAGCCCTTCTGAGCCGGAGCGCGGCCATGTTGCTTGACGGACGCGACCCGGCAGCCGTGCAGCGCGCCGCCGAGGCCCTGCGTGCGGGCCGGCTGCTGGGCCTGCCGACCGAAACAGTCTATGGTCTGGCGGCCGATGCAGACCAGGACGCCGCCGTCGCGCAGATCTTCACCGCCAAGGGTCGGCCCAGCGACCACCCGCTGATCGTGCACGTGGCCGACGCGCAGGGCGTGGACCACTACGCACAGGATGTGCCGGACTTCGCGCGCACCCTGCTGCAGCGTTTCTGGCCCGGCCCGTTGACCCTGATCCTGGCGCGCCGCCCCGAGGTGGCCGCCGCCGCGGCCGGCGGGCAGGACTCCATCGGTCTGCGCTGTCCCGCCCACCCCGTGGCCCATGCCCTGCTGCTGGCTGCGCGCACGCTGGGCGTGCACGGCGTGGCCGCGCCCAGTGCCAACCAGTTCGGCCGCGTGAGCCCGACCACGGCCGCGCATGTGCAGGGCGAATTCGGCGAGGAACTGCTGATCCTCGATGGTGGTGCCTGCGAGGTCGGCATCGAATCGACCATCGTCGACTGCACGCGCGGCGTGCCCGTGCTGCTGCGGCCGGGCCACATCACGCGTGAGCAGATCGAGCAGGTCTGCGGTCAGCGCCTGCGCGACAAGGACGAGCTCGCCGCACCGGCCCCGCGGGCCTCGGGCACGCTGGAGGCGCATTACGCGCCCCGGGCCAAGGTGCGGCTCATGGAGGGCAAGGCGCTGCAGACGGCGCTGGAGGTGCTGGGCCGCGACTTCGATGGCGGCAAGGCCACCATCGCCGTCTATGCGCGCAGCATCCTGCATGTGCCCTCCGTCAATCTGCTGTACCGGCGCATGCCCGACGATGCGGCGGCTGCGGCACAGCAGCTGTTCGCTGCGCTGCGCGATTTCGACGCCCAGGGCGTGCATCTCATCTGGGTGGAGCAGCCACCCCAGACCACGGACTGGGAAGGTGTGCGCGACCGCCTGCAGCGCGCCGCCGCGAGCTGAGACCTCAACGCTTGCGGCTGTAGCGCAGCTTCATCACCAGAATTGCCAGGGCCAGCACCAGCGTCAGCCCGTTGGCCGCAATCAGGGGCCAGGCCCCCAGCAGCACGCCATAGGCCAGCCACAGCGCCACACCGGTGGTGAAGGTGGCGTACATGCCCAGCGAGATGCCGCTGACATCGCGCGTGCGGAAGGTATGCAGGGCCTGGGGCAGGAAGCTCAGGGTGGTGAGGCTGGCGGCGAGGTAGCCGATGAGATCGTTCATGGCATGGGCGGGGCATCAGCGGGTCTTGCGCGAGACCTTCTCGGCCCCTTGCCGGGCCGTCCATTCCACCAGCGCTTCGAGTGCGGGGCGCACGGCGTTGGCATTCGGATGGTTGACCGCCGCCACCAGCACGTAGCGCCGGCCTTCTGTCGTGTGCACATAGCCGGCGATGGACGCCACGTCGCGCAGGCTGCCGGTCTTGAGGTGGGCGCTGCCCCCGGCCCGCCAGCGGCTGGGTCGCAGCGTGCCGTCCAGCCCGCTGATGGGCAGGGAGCTCATGAGCTCGGGCATCAGCGGCGAGGTCCAGGCGTACTGCAGCAGGCGGGCGAGGGCGGCCGCACTGATGCGGTCCTCGCGCGAGAGACCGGCCCCATTGCTGATCAGCGGCTCGTCGCCCGCGCCGAAGCGCTCGCGCCACCAGGCGCGCAGCAGCTCGCGTGAATCGGCGATCGTTCCCTTGCCCTGCTGCTGCAGGCTCAGCGTGAGGAAGAGCTGCTGCGTCATCACGTTGTTGCTGTACTTGTTGATGTCGCGCACCAGCTCGGCCAGAGGTGGTGACTCCAGCGCAAAGGCCGGGCTCAGGCTTTCAGGCACCCGGCCCTCGCGCACCCGCCCCTGCAGCTGGCCGCCAATCGCCCGCCACATGCCCTCGATGGCACGGGGGCCGTAGCTCACCGGATCGGCCCAGGCCAGGGGCCAGACCTTCTCCCCGCAGGCTACCGGGTAGCGGCCTGCGAAGCGTGGCCGCAGCGGGTCGGAAAAATCGGCGCGCAAGGCGCTGCGGTAGTCGTTGCACTCGGTCTCGCGCAGCGGTACATGTGTGGGCCAGTCCACGCCGGCCAGCGGCGGCTCCACGTGCACATGGGCTGCGTTGGCGCTGCGGTCCGGCACAAAGGTCATGAGCACGGACTTGAAGTTCAGCAGCAGCGCGTCGGGCGCGGCGTTGTAAGGCCGCAGCGGCTCGCCGTCGAACTCGCCCGGGTCCACCGTCGGTACCTCGAAGGCGCTGCGGTCGAGCACGATGTCGCCCGCGATGTTGCGGATGTCCAGGCCCTGCACGCGCCGCAGCAGCAGCCAGAGCCGCTCGGCCACCAGCTTGGGGTCCCCCTGGCCCTGGATGTAGACATTGCCATAGAGGGTGCCCTCGCGTGCTGTGCCCTCGATGTAGACGGGTGTCTTCCAGCTCCAGCCCGGCCCCAGGGTTTCGAGCCCGGCCAGCGTGGTCACGAGCTTCATCACCGAAGCCGGGTTCATGGATGCATGGGCACGATGGCTCAGCAGCGGGTTGCCCTTGCTGCCCGCTTCCTCGACCACGATGCTCACCGCTTCGGCCGGCACGCGGGCGCGCGCCAGCGCCTGGGCCACGGCGGGCGGCAGGGTGTCGCGGGCGCTGGCGGCCATGCCGGACAGCAGGAAGACGAGGAACAGGACAGGACGCAGCGCAGACATGCGGGCAAGTCTAACCCTGGCCACGGATAATGCAGCCATGCATTTCCTCAAGGGCCTGTCGCCGCGCAGCATCGGCATCGCGGCTGCCGTCATCACCGTCGGCATCTGGACCGCCTTCATCGTCATCGCGCGCGCCTCGGCCCAGGGCTCGCTCACGCCCTACGACATCGCCTTTGCGCGCATCGTCGGCGCCAGTGTCGTGCTGCTGCCCCTGGGCTGGTGGCTGGTGCGGCGGGATCGTGCGCAGGGCGGCACGGTGCCTTCGTCCTTCTTCGGTCTCTCGCCATTGGGCTTCAAGGTCACCGCGCTCTGCGGCCTGTTCGGCGGCTTCGGCTACGCGCTGCTGGCTTATGCCGGCTTCTTCTACGCGCCGGCCGCGCACGCCTCGGTGCTCATGCCCGGTAGCCTGCCGCTGTGGACCACCCTCCTGGCCCTGCTGGTGCTGGGCACGCGCATCACACCGGCGCGCGTGGTCGGCCTGGCCTGTATCGTGGGCGGCGATCTGCTCGTGGGGGGCGCGAGCCTGCTGCAGGCCTTCGAGGGCGGTGAGGTGTGGAAGGGTGATCTGCTCTTCATGTGCGCGGCCTTCAGCTGGGCCAGCTACAGCGTGCTGGCGCGCCGCCACGGGCTCGATGCCGTGCGTGCCACCACGGCCATCACGGTGTTCGCCCTGTTCAGCTACCTGCCTTTCTATGCCTTGCTGCTGAGCCTGGGTGTGATCCAGAGCCATCTGGCCAGTGCGCCCTGGCCCGAGCTGCTGTTCCAGTTTGCTTTCCAGGGCCTGGGCTCGGTGGTGATCTCGGGCATGACCTTTGTGCGCATGATCGAGTACTTCGGTCCCGTGCGCTCGACCATGATCACGGCGCTCGTGCCCGGCCTCTCGGCACTCGGTGCCGTGATCTTCCTCGGCGAGCCGCTGTACTGGAACCTGATGGCCGGCCTGGTGCTGGTGACCGTGGGCATCACCTTTGGCGTGAGGAAGACGGCATGAAGCTGCTGGCCTTCGACACCAGCACCGAGCTGATCTCCATCGCCGTCACGCGTGAGGTCGAAGGCGTGGCCCGCGTCTGGCAGCACACGGGCGCCGGCGGCGCCCAGGCCTCCAGCGCCTTGATCCCGGCCATCGAGACCCTGATGGCCGAAGCCGGGCTGAAGCTGGAGGAGCTCGATGCCATCGCCTTCGGCTGCGGCCCGGGTTCCTTCACCGGCCTGCGCACGGCCTGTGCCGTGGCCCAGGGTCTGGGTTTCGGGGCAGATGTCCCCCTGCTGCCCGTGGATACCCTGCTGGCCGTGGCCGAGGAGGCACGCGCGCAGCAGGCGCCGCAGGCCGCGCGTTTGCGCGTGCTGGCGCTGCTCGATGCGCGCATGGACGAACTCTATGCCGCGCCCTACGTCTATGCGCAGGGGCGCTGGTCGCAGCAGGCCGACTTCGGCCTCTACAAACCCGAGCAGCTGCCGCTGCAGGATGTCGGGGCCCTGGCCGGCAATGTGTTTGCCCAGTACGGTGAGCGCCTGCCGGTGCTGCCGGCCATCCCGCGCTGGCAGGCCCTGCCCACGGCCGCGGCCATGCTGCGCCTGGCGCCGGCCTTGTTGGCAGCCGGCAACGCCGTGCCGGCTGAGCTGGCCCTGCCGCGCTACATCCGCGATAAAGTGGCCCTGACCACCGAGGAGCGTGCCGCTGCGAAGGCACAGATATCCCGCACATGAGCGCCGTTCTCAAACCCGTCGAAGCCCGGCTCGAGCCGTTGGAAGCTGTGCGGCTGGAGCAGGTGCTGCAGATCGAGCAGCGCGCCTACCCGTACCCCTGGACGCGCGGCAATTTCTTCGACGCGCTCAAGTCCGGCTACCACGCGCGCGTGCTCTTGGCCGGCGAGGAGCTGCTGGGCTACTACGTAGCCATGCAGGGTGTGGACGAGGTGCACCTGCTCAACATCACCGTTTCGCCGAACTACCAGCAGCAGGGCTGGGGGCGCATCATGCTCGATGCGCTGGCCCTCTGGGCGCGCGGTCTGGGCGCGCAATGGCTTTGGCTGGAGGTGCGCGTGAGCAACGCGCGCGCCATCGCCATCTACGAGGCGCACGGTTACCGACGCGTGGGGCTGCGCAAGAATTACTACCCCGCCGGCTCCGGCCGGCGCGAGGATGCCGTGGTCATGAGCCTGCGTCTGTGAGAATCTCGTTATGAGTCTGCAACTCGATACGCGACAGCGCGCGATGCTGGAGGAAATGGGAGTGAAGGTCTGGGGACCTTCACTCCCATCTGGGCTGATGGACGATGCCCCTCCCAGCCCCCGGGGGGAGGCCGCCGTCATGGCGGCCACTGTGGCCGTGGCACGCCCGGCCACAGGTGTTGCGGCGCCGGTGCGTGCGCCTGCCTCTGTCGCGCCGCGGGCGCCTGCGGGTGAGGTGGCGGGCCTGGACTGGGAGACGCTGGCGCAGGCGGTCGCCGGGTGTCAGGCCTGTGGGCTGTGCAAGAGCCGCAAGAACACGGTGTTCGGTGTCGGCGACCGGCAGGCGCGCTGGCTCATCGTGGGGGAGGCGCCGGGTGAGAACGAGGATATCCAGGGCGAGCCCTTTGTGGGCCAGGCCGGGGTGTTGCTCGACAACATGCTCCAGGCCCTGGGCCTGAGCCGTGCGGGCGAGGGCGCACAGGCGGTCTACATCGCCAATGTGCTCAAGTGCCGACCGCCGGGCAACCGCAACCCGCAACCCGAAGAGGTGCTGCAGTGCGAGCCCTATCTGCGCCGCCAGGTGGCGCTGTTGCAGCCGCAGGTCATCCTGGCGCTCGGTCGCTTTGCCGCGCAGTCGCTGCTGCAGCACAGCGTGCCGGACGTCGCGACGATGCCGCTGGGCCGCCTGCGCGGCCAGGTGCACCAGTACGAGGGCGTGCCCGTGGTCGTGAGCTACCACCCGGCCTACCTGCTGCGCACGCCGCAGGACAAGGCCAAGGCCTGGGCCGATCTGTGCCTGGCGCGCGGCCTGATGCATCCCGCGCCCGCCTGAGCCTGTCACATCACATTGAGGGAGTCACCATGAAAATCTTCGCACGGGCCTTGCTGATGCTGCTGACCCTGCTCGTGCTGCTGGCGATCGGCTGGACCTGGTTTTCGCTGAGCTGGAGCTATGCCGAGGGCGAGCGCGCCGGCTATGTGCAGAAGCTGTCCAAGAAGGGCTGGCTGTGCAAGACCTGGGAGGGCGAGATCGCCATGGTCACCATGCCAGGCGCCATTCCCGAGAAATTCGAATTCACGGTGCGCGACGAAGCCGTCGTGCAGCAGATCAACGCGCTGGCCGGCAAGCGGGTGGTGCTGAGCTATCACCAGCACAAGTTCATCCCCACCACCTGCTTTGGCGAGACCGAGTACTTCGTCAGCGGCATCCGTGAGGTGCGTGAGGCGCCGCAACCGGCTGCGCCGCCGCTGGCACCGCCCGTGCCTCAGCAAGGCCAGCTCAGCGAACCGCGCTGAAGGCGTTTCCACAAGGGCAGCGGATGGCCCCAGCCGAGACGGCCCGCGTTTTTCTTGCCCTGCAGCCCCCGGCTACTGTGCGGGCGGCGCTCGCGGACCATGTCGCGGCCTGTCACTGGCCCGCGGAGGCGGCCGTCTATGCGCCTGCCGACTGGCATCTGACCCTGCACTTCATCGGCGCTGTCCCGCGCGAACGGCTGCCGGCGCTGTGCGCGGGGCTGGCGGTCGACCTCCAGCCCTTCACCCTGCACCTGGGCGAGCCGGCGCTCTGGCCGCATGGCCTGGCCGTGCTACTGCCCGAGGCCACGCCCGCCGCCTTGCAGGCCTTGCATGCTGCGCTGGGCGCATGCCTGCTGGACCTGGGTCTGCACACCGATACGCGGCCTTACCAGCCGCATCTGACGCTGGCACGCCGTGCCGCCCTCGCGCAGTTTGCCGCCGCGCCGAGCTGTGACTGGCCCGTCCGCTCCTATGTCCTGATGGAGTCCACGGGCCAGCCCGAAGCCCGCTACCGTGTCCTGCAACATTACGGCGACCCGGAATTTGTCGGAATTGGTCCGGCATGAAGCACAATCCGTCCTTGGTACCGAACTCTGTCTTTTCTGCCATGACCACCCAGACCGTCGAAGCCCCCGTGTCGATCAAGCTCCATGACGAGCCCGGCCACCTGATCCGCCGCGCCCAGCAGATCGCCGTCTCCAAGTTCCACGAGGTGCATGGGCGCCATGTCACGCCCATCCAGTACGCCATCCTGCGCACCCTGCAGGAAACGCCCGGCATCGATCAGGTCACGCTGGCTGAAATGATCGCGCTGGACACCTCGACCACGGCCGACATTGCCGCACGTCTGGAAACCAAGGGCTGGATCCTGCGGGAGGTGCTGCCGCGGCGCCAGCGCAGTCTGAGCCTTACGCCCGATGGTGAGGAAGTTCTCGCTGAGCTTTTGCCGGGTGTGAGCGACCACTATGAAGGCATGATGAGCAGCCTGGAGCCGGTCGAGCGTCAGGAGTTCATGCGCCTGCTGCGCAAGTTCGTGCACCTGCACGACAGCCAGAACCCGCTGGAAGTGCGCAAGAGCCGGGCATCCGCCAAGGAATGATCGGGCGCCGGGCGCCGTGAAGCTAGGGTAAATACGGATTCTCTGGGCTTGGCTCGGATGATTTCGTTCAGTACAATGAATGACATTCAGTATGCGGAATGATTGGTCAAAACCAGCGCCGCCGACTATGGTTCAACCCTCACGAGGAGCCGCCCATGTTCCCGAAAAACACCTGGTACGTTGCCGCCACGTCCAACGAGATCGACGAGAAGCCCCTGGGCCGCACCGTCTGCAACGAACGCATCGTCTTCTACCGCGGCCTGGAGAACAAGGTCGCGGCCGTGCAGGACTTCTGCCCCCACCGCGGCGCGCCCCTGTCACTGGGCTATGTCTGTGAGGGCAAGCTGGTCTGTGGCTACCACGGGCTGGAGATGGGCTGCGACGGCAAGACCGTGCACATGCCCGGCCAGCGCGTGCGCGGCTTCCCGGCGATCAAGGCCTATCCCGTGGTCGAGCGCTACGGCTTCATCTGGGTCTGGCCCGGCGACGCGGCCCAGGCCGACGAGAGCAAGATCCCCGTACTCGAGTGGTATGACAACCCCGAGTGGGCCTATGGCGGCGGCCTGTACCACATCGCCTGCGATTACCGCCTGATGATCGACAACCTCATGGACCTGACGCACGAGACCTATGTGCATGCCACGTCCATCGGACAGAAGGAGATCGACGAGACGCCCTGCAAGACCGTGGTCAACGGCGACGAGGTCGTGACCAGCCGCTACATGAGCGGTATCGAGGCCCCGCCCTTCTGGAAGGCCGCGCTGCGCGGCAACAACCTGCCCGACGACCAGCCCGTGGACCGCTGGCAGATCTGCCGCTTCACGCCGCCCAGTCACGTGATGATCGAGGTGGGTGTGGCCCTGATGGGGCATGGCGGCTACGACGCACCCAATGACAAGAAGGCCTACAGCGTGGTGGTGGACTTCATCACCCCCGAGACCGACACGTCGATTCACTACTTCTGGGGCATGGCGCGCAAGTTCAACCCCAGGGACAAGGCGCTGACCGCCACCATCCGCGAAGGCCAGGGCAAGATCTTTGCCGAGGACCTGGAGATGCTCGAGCGCCAGCAGAAGAACCTGCTGACCTGGCCGGATCGACAGCTGCTCATGCTCAACATTGATGCCGGTGGCGTGCAGTCGCGCAAGATCATTGACCGGATCCTCGCGGCCGAGCGCGCGAGCCAGACGGCCCCCGCTGCTGCTGCACCGGTGGCTGCATGAGCACGGCCCCGACCCTGCAGGTGCGCGTGGCGCGCAAGGCTGTCGAGGCGCAGGACATCGTCACCCTGGAACTTGTGGCCACGAACGGCCAGGCCCTGCCGGCCTTTTCTGCCGGATCGCACGTCGATGTGCAACTGCCGAACGGCATCACGCGCCAGTACTCGCTGTGCAACGACCCGCAGGAGACACACCGCTACCAGATCGGTGTGCTGCGCGATGCGGCCTCGCGCGGCGGGTCGGCGGCCGTGCATGACCTGGTGAAGGAAGGCGATGTGCTGACCATCAGCGCACCGCGCAACCATTTCGGCCTGGCGCATGAGGCCCAGAAGCATCTGCTGCTGGCCGGTGGCATCGGTGTTACGCCCATCCTCTGCATGGCCGAGCGTCTGGCCAACACGGGCGCGGACTTTGCCATGCACTACGCCACGCGCGCGCCCGAGCGCACGGCCTTCCGCCAGCGCATCGCGGCCTCGGCCTTCGCGTCCCGCGTGCAGTTCCACTACGACAACGGCGACGCAATGCAGAAGCTGGACCTGCAGAAACTGCTGGGCCAGCCCCAGGCCGGCACGCACCTCTATGTCTGCGGTCCCAAGGGCTTCATGGACGCGGTGCTGGGCACGGCCCGCGCGGCCGGCTGGCCCGAGACACAGATCCACTACGAGTTCTTCGGTGCCGAAGTCGCCAAGTCCGACAGCGATGCGAGCTTCGAGATCAAGCTCGCGAGTTCGGGTCGCATCGTCATGGTGTCCAAGGACCAGACCGTGGTGCAGGCCCTGGCCGCAGCGGGCGTGGACATCATGATCTCCTGCGAGCAGGGCGTCTGCGGCACCTGCCTCACGCGCGTGCTCGAAGGCGTGCCCGACCACAAGGACAGCTACCTCACCCCCGAGGAACAGGCCGCCAACGACCAGTTCACGCCCTGCTGCTCGCGCAGCAAGACACAGCAGCTGGTGCTGGACCTCTGATCAATAGCTGACGCCGGGCAGGCTGCGCAGATACTGCCCCAGCGCGGCGATCGCCAGCCGCACCTTGGCCGGCTGTGCATCGCGCTGCGGCGTGACGGCCCAGAGATCCAGCGCACCAAAGCCCCAGTCCGGCAGCAGGCGCTGCAGCCGCCCTTCGTGCAAAGCCTCCTGCACGTCCATGCTGCCCAGCAGGGCCGGGCCCAGGCCGGCCTCGCACATCTGCTGGATCGAGAGCTGGTTGTTGCTCGCGATGCGCGTCGTCAGGCGCAGGCTGCGGGTCTCGTCCTGCGGGCTGCGTACCTCCCAGTGCAGCGCACCCTGTCCGCGGTCAAAACCCAGCCAGCCCTGCGTGAGCAGCGCGTCCGGGTGCGTGGGCAGGCCCTGCTGTGCGATCCACGAAGGTGCCGCGCACAGCCACCACTGCATGCGGCCCAGACGCTGGGCCACCCAGTTGGAATCGCTGAGCCGCCCGAAGCGGATGGCCAGGTCGATGCGTTCACCGATGAGGTCGATGAAGGCATCGTCGACCAGCAGGCGCAGGCGCAGCGCCGCATGTTCGGCCAGCAAGGGGCCGAGCGCGGGCGCGATATGGCGCGCAAAACCCACGGGGGCTGCCAGGCGCAATTCGCCGCTGGGCTCGGCGCGGCTTGCGGCCAGCTCGGCACGCGCTTGCTCAGCGGCTGTCCACATGGCGGCGCAGAGCGCGTGGTAACGCTGGCCGGCTTCCGTCAGCGCCAGCTTGCGCGTGGAGCGGTGCAGCAGGGTGACGCCGACTTCGCGCTCCAGCTGGCGCACCTGCTGGCTGACCGCCGAGGTACTGAGCCCCAGGGCGCGTGCAGCACCGCTCATGGAGCCGTGTTGCACCACGCTGGCAAAGACCGCCATGCGTTTGAGATCGTCCATTGTGAAGCTGTACTTAAAGATCCAGGCTAAATTATCAGACTAGTGCGTTGATTGACAAGTTTTTAAGCTGACGGCTGTGTTGAACCTGTCTAGAAAGGACACCCCATGAAGATCGCCCTCATCGGCGCCACCGGCTTTGTCGGCGCACCCCTGCTCGAAGAACTGCTGCAGCGCGGCCACCAGGTCACGGTGCTGGCGCGCAAGCCCGGCAAACTCGCGCCCCGAGCAGGTCTGAGCATGGTGCAGGCCGACGCCCAGGACGCCGCTCAGGTGCGCCAGGCCGTGGCCGGCCACGACGCCGTGCTCAGCGCCTACAACCCGGGCTGGACCGTGCCCGATATCCACGACCAGTTCCTCCAGGGCACGCGTGCCATCTATGCCGGTGTGCGCGAAGCCGGCGTGCGCCGCCTGCTCGTGGTGGGTGGCGCGGGCAGCCTGTTCGTGGCGCCTGGCCTGCAGCTGGTGGACACGCCGCAGTTCCCGGCCGAGTACAAGCAGGGCGCGCTGGCCGCGCGCGAGGCGCTGAACCTGATCCGCCAGGAGACGACGCTGGACTGGACCTTCCTGTCCCCGCCCATCCTGCTCACGCCGGGCGAGCGCACGGGTAAGTACCGCCTGGGCGGCGAGGCCCCGCTGATGAACGGCGAAGCGCCCGGCACCATCAGCGTCAAGGATCTGGCCGTGGCCATCGTGGACGAAATCGAGCAGCCGCGCCATCTGAAGCAGCGCTACACCGTGGCCTACTGAGGTTTGCGCCGTGCATCGCAAGAAAGGGGGCCTTGGGCCCCCCTTCTTACAATAGCGGCCATGACCTTCCTTGAGATGCTGCGCGCGGCAGAGCGCCAAAACGACTCCATGCTCTGCGTGGGCCTGGACCCGGACCCGGCGCGCTTCCCCGGCGCACTCCAGGGCGATGCCTCGAAGATCTACGACTTCTGTGCTGCCATCGTCGAGGCCACGGCCGATCTGGTGATCGCCTGGAAGCCGCAGATCGCCTACTTCGCGGCGCACCGCGCCGAAGCCCAGCTCGAAAAACTGGTGGCGCACATGCGCCAGGTCTCGCCCGGCGTGCCCGTGATCCTGGACGCCAAGCGCGGCGACATTGGCAGCACGGCCGAGCAGTACGCCGTGGAGGCTTTCGAGCGCTACGACGCCGACGCCGTGACGCTCTCGCCCTTCATGGGCTTCGACTCCATCGAGCCCTACCTGAGATACGAGGGCAAGGGGGCCTTCCTGCTCTGCCGCACCTCCAACCCCGGCGGCGACGATCTGCAGGCCCAGCGCCTGGCTGGCATCGCGGGCGAGCCGCTGCTCTACGAACACATCGCACGCCAGGCCCAGGGCCCCTGGAACCGCAACGGCCAGCTGGGCCTGGTCGTCGGTGCCACTTACCCCGCGGAGATCGAGCGCGTGCGTGCCGTCGCACCCACGGTGCCGCTGCTGATTCCTGGCGTGGGCGCACAGGGAGGTGACGCCGCGGCCACCGTCAAGGCCGGCTGGCGTCCGGGTGCGCCCATCATCGTCAACTCCTCGCGCGCCGTGCTGTATGCCAGCCAGGGTGCGGACTTTGCCGCTGCCGCGCGCCGCGTGGTGCAGCAGACGCGCGCGCAATTGCAGGCCGCGCGCAGTTGAAACCAGACGTAGCGCGCGTACGCGGCGCGCTGCGCAAGCGCAAAATGCAGGCTACGCCGCTCGGCGTCGGGCGGGCCAGGAGACCTGTATGAAAAAACTGCTTCAGTACCTGCCGATTTGTCTTGTCAGCGGCGCCATGCTCATGAGCGGCTGCTCCGTCGTGGCCGAAGCGCCCCCGGGCAGCGGCATGGGGCGTGACGATGCACGCAAGGAGCGGCCGGATGACCGGCGCGCAGACCGCAAGGACGACAAGCGCGGTGACCGTGACGATGACCGTCGGGGTGGCCGGCGCGACGACGACCGCCGCGGCGGTGGCAGCGTGCAGGTGCAGATCGGCGGCTATTTCGGCGAGCGTCAGCGCGCCGATGTCTACGCCTACTATGGCCAGCCGCCGCGCGCGCACTGCCCGCCCGGTCTGGCGAAGAAGAACAACGGTTGCCAGCCCCCGGGCCAGGCCAAGAAGTGGAAGCTGGGCCAGCCCCTGCCGCGCGACATCGGCTATGGTCCGGTCGAGGCCGACATACGCATCCGCTTGGGCACGCCGCCCGCCGGCCACGAATTCGTGCGCGTGGCGCAGGACATTCTGCTGATCGCCGTGGGCACCAGCATCGTCATCGACGCCATCGAAGACCTGCAGCGTCGCTGAGTCAGAGCAGCGGCTGAAGGTAGCGCCCCGTGTGGCTGGCCGGATTCGCGGCCAGTTCCTCGGGCGTGCCCGTGCCCACCACGGTGCCGCCGCCGGCACCACCCTCCGGTCCCATGTCGATCAGCCAGTCGGCCGTCTTGATGACGTCCAGGTTGTGCTCGATCACGACGATGGTGTTGCCTGCGTCGCGCAACTGGTGCAGCACCTTGAGTAGCAGGGCGATATCGGCGAAGTGCAGACCCGTCGTGGGCTCGTCCAGGATGTAGAGCGTGCGGCCGGTGTCGCGCTTGGACAGCTCCAGCGCCAGCTTCACGCGCTGCGCCTCGCCGCCCGAAAAGGTGGTGGCGCTCTGGCCCAGCTTCACGTAGCCCAGGCCCACGTCCAGCAGCGTCTGCAGCTTGCGCGCCAGCGTGGGCACGGCGCTGAAGAAGGCGTGCGCGTCCTCCACCGTCAGGCCCAGCACCTCGGTGATGTTCTTGCCCTTGTAGAGCACCTCCAGCGTCTCGCGGTTGTAGCGCTTGCCGTGGCAGACGTCGCAGGGCACGTAGACGTCGGGCAGGAAGTGCATCTCCACCTTGACCATGCCGTCGCCCTGGCAGGCCTCGCAACGGCCGCCGGCCACGTTGAAGGAAAAGCGCCCCGGGCCGTAACCGCGTTCGCGCGCCATGGGCACCTCGGCCATGAGTTCGCGGATGGCGGTGAACAGGCCCGTGTAGGTGGCCGGGTTGGAGCGCGGCGTGCGGCCGATGGGCGACTGGTCCACGTTGATGACCTTGTCGAAATGCTCGATGCCCTCGATGGCCTGCACGGGCGCCGGCTCGTCATGTGCGCGATAGATGGCGCGTGCCGCGGCGCGGTACAGCGTGTCGTTGACCAGGGTGGATTTGCCCGAGCCCGAGACGCCGGTCACGCAGGTGAACAGGCCCACGGGCACGTCCACGTTCACGTTCTTCAGGTTGTTGCCCGAGGCACCGAGGATCTGCAGGCGCTGGAAGGCGGCGCGATCGTCTGTAGGGGCCTTCTTGAATGGCGCATCGGCCAGGTCGGCACGCAACGGCAGCCAGGGGGTACGGCGCTTGGGCACGGCGATCTGCAGCGTACGGGCGAGGTACTGGCCGGTCAGTGAATCCGGATGGGCCTTGACTTCGTCGTACGTCCCCTGGGCCACGATCTCGCCGCCGTGCACGCCCGCGCCCGGGCCGAGGTCGATCAGGTGGTCGGCCGCACGCATCATGTCCTCGTCGTGCTCGACGACCAGCACGCTGTTGCCGATGTCGCGCAGGTGCTTGAGGGTGTCGATCAGGCGGTCGTTGTCACGCTGGTGCAGGCCGATGCTGGGCTCGTCGAGCACGTACATCACGCCGGTCAGACCGCTGCCGATCTGGCTGGCCAGACGGATGCGCTGCGCCTCGCCGCCCGAAAGCGTCTCGGCGCTGCGGTCCAGGCTCAGGTAGTTGAGTCCGACGTCGTTGAGGAATTTCAGGCGCAGCCGGATCTCGCGCACCACCTTGTCGGCGATCTCGGCCTTGGCGCCCTGCAGTTGCAGGGCCCCAAAGTACTCGAAGGATTCGCGCAGCGTGAGGTGGCTGACCTCATAGATGGCGCGTGACTGTGCGCCATCACCAATCTTCACGAAACGCGCCTCGGGTCGCAGACGCGTGCCGTGGCAGGCCGGGCAGGGCTGGGTGCCGCGCAGGCGCGCCAGATCCTCGCGCACCAGCGCCGAATCCGTCTCACGGTAGCGCCGCGTCATGTTGGGGATGATGCCTTCGAAGGCATGGGTCTTCGTGATCTTGCGGCCCTTGCTCGCACCCGAGTCCATCACGTAGCTGAACTTGATCTCTTCCTCGCCGGAGCCGTGCAGGATGACGTCCTGCAGTGGCAGCGGGAGCTCCTCGAAAGGCGTTTCGATGCTGAACTTGTAATGCTTGGCCAGGCTTTCGAGCATGGCGAAGTAGTAGCCGTTGCGCCGGTCCCAGCCCTTGATGGCACCGCCGGCCAGACTCAGCGAGGGAAAGGCCACCACGCGTGCAGGGTCGAAGAACTCCTGCTGGCCGATGCCGTCGCAGCTCGGGCAGGCGCCCTGCGGTGAGTTGAAGGAAAAGAGGCGCGGCTCCAGCTCGCTGATGGAGTAATGGCACAGCGGGCAGGCGAATCTGGCGTTGTAGAGATGCTCGGTGCCCGAGTCGTGCTCCACGGCGATGGCGCGGCCCTCGGCCAGGCGCAGCGCGGCCTCGAAGCTCTCGGCCAGGCGCTGGCGCAGCGCGGCCTGCTCGGTGGCATCGCCGCTGCGCACGCGCAGGCGATCGATCACCACGTCGATGTCGTGCTTCTCGGTCTTCTTGAGCGCGGGCAGTTCGTTGAAGTCGCAGAGCTGGCCGTCGATGCGAAAGCGCACATAGCCCTGGGCCTGCATGGCCTCGAAGACCTCGTGGAACTCGCCCTTCTTCTGCCGCGCCAGCGGCGCGAGGATCATCAGGCGCGTCTCGGCTGGCAGGGCCAGCGTGGCATCCACCATCTGGCTCACGGTCTGGGCCTGCAGGGGCAGGTCGTGGTCGGGGCAGTGCGGCGTGCCGGCGCGCGCGTAGAGCAGGCGCAGGTAGTCGTGGATCTCGGTCACCG
>CAMLNH010000008.1 GCA_946481355.1 uncultured Curvibacter sp. | reverse complement strand
GATGCTGCACCTGGACATCAAGCCGGCCAACATCTTCATCACCGACGACAACCGCTCCGTGCTGATCGACTTTGGCGCCGCGCGCGAAGTGCTGAGCAAGGAAGGCAACTTCATCCGTCCCATGTACACGCCCGGCTTTGCCGCGCCCGAGATGTACCGGCGCGACGCGGCCATGGGGCCCTGGACCGACATCTACGCCATCGGCGCCTGCATCTACGCCTGCATGCAGGGCTACCCGCCCAACGAGGCCCCGCAGCGCCTGGAGAAGGATCGCCTGACCACGGCGCTGGCGCGCCTGCGCGGCGTGTACTCCGACAACCTGATCGAGGTCGTGGAGTGGACCATGGCGCTCGATCCGCTGTCGCGTCCGCAGTCGGTGTTCGCCTTGCAGAAGGAGCTCAGCCGCGAGGGTGAGCGCCGCTACACCAAGCTGTCCATGGCCGAGAAGGTGCGCCTTCAGTTCGACACCATGGTGGCGGATACCAAGAAAAGCGTCAAAAGCGTGACCGGCGTTGCCGTGGCCAAACCGAAATGAAATTCTCCGTCTTCCAGGTCAGCCGCAGGGGTGGCCGCGCCACCAACGAGGACCGCATGTGCTATTACTACACGCGGGATGCGGCGCTGTTCATGCTGGCCGATGGCATGGGCGGACACCCCGAGGGCGAAGTCGCCGCGCAGCTCGCGTTGCAGGTCGTGTCGGCCGCTTTCCAGCAGGAGGCTAAGACCGGCATCAAGGACCCCCGCGCCTTTCTCGCCTCGTCCGTGCTGCTGGCCCACCGCCAGATCCTGGCCTACGCTGCGCACAACAACATGCTGGACACGCCGCGCACCACCTTCGTGGCGGCCCTGGTCCAGGGTGACCGCGTGAGCTGGGTGCATTGCGGCGATTCGCGACTGTACATGGTGCGTGACGGCGAGATGCTCGCGCGCACGCGAGATCACTCTTATATGGAGCAGCGCCAGGACGAGGTGCCGCCGGGCGCGAAGACCGGCGACAAGACCAACCGCAACGTGCTGTTCACCTGCCTGGGCTCTCCGGCCAATCCGGTGTTCGACGTCATGGGTCCGATCAATCTGCAGCAGGGTGACCGCATCCTGCTGTGTTCCGACGGCCTGTGGAGTGCGCTGTCAGACGTGGAAATCACCTACGACCTCGGCCTCAAGCAGGTTGCGCGTGCGGTTCCCGACCTGGTCGAAAAGGCACTGGAGAAGGCCGGCTCCGCCAGCGACAACGTGACCGTGATCGCCATGGAGTGGGAGACGCCCGACAGCTTCGAGGAAACCAAGGGCAGCGTCTCGACCGACAGCATCAACGACGGCGTCTTTGCTTCCACCGTGCAGGCCGGCGTCGTCGACTCCTCGCTGGCCGAAGACCTGGACGACGAGGCCATCGAGCGCTCCATTGCCGAGATCAACGAGGCCATCCGCCGCACGGCTGCGCGCCGCAACGGCTGACCCCCGGCCGGTTGATCCGGTCTCTTCATCCGCAGGAATGCCATGAGCTCATACATCCGCCAGGGCGGCCGTGCCGCCGACCAGCTGCGCCCCGTGCGCATCACGCGCCACTACACCATGCACGCCGAAGGCTCGGTGCTGATCGAGTTCGGCAACACCAAGGTGCTCTGCACGGCATCGGTCGAAGAGCGTGTGCCGCCCCACAAGAAGGGCAGCAGCGAGGGTTGGGTCACGGCCGAGTACGGCATGCTGCCGCGCGCCACCCACACCCGCAGCGACCGCGAGGCCGCACGCGGCAAGCAGAGCGGCCGCACGCAGGAAATTCAGCGTCTGATCGGCCGCTCGCTGCGCGCTGTGTTCGATCTGTCCAGGCTGGGCGAGCGCACCATCACCCTCGATTGCGATGTGCTGCAGGCCGACGGGGGCACGCGCACCGCGGCCATCACAGGCGCTTTCGTCGCCGCGCAGGACGCGGTCAACGCCTTGCTCGCCGCCGGCAAGATCCAGGCCTCGCCCATCATCGGCCAGGTCGCGGCCATCTCGGTGGGCATCGTCGAAGGCACGCCCCTGCTGGACCTGGAGTACACCGAGGACTCGGCCTGCGACACCGACATGAACGTGGTGATGACGGGCGCCGGTCACTTCATCGAGGTGCAGGGAACGGCCGAGGGCGCAGCCTTCAGCCGCCATGAGATGGACACCTTGCTGGCCCTGGCGGAAAAGGGCGTGAATGAGCTCGTGCGCCTGCAGACCGAGGCACTCCAGGCATGAAGAAGATCGTCCTCGCTTCCAACAATGCCGGCAAGCTGCGCGAGCTGCAGGAGATGTTCGCGCCGCTGGGGCTGGAGCTCGTGCGCCAGGGTGAGCTGGCCATCCCCGAAGCCGAAGAGCCGCACCGTACCTTTCTTGAAAACGCACTCGCCAAGGCGCGTCATGCGGCCAGGCTCAGCGGCCTGCCTGCGATTGCCGACGATGCGGGTCTGTGTGTGGACGCCTTCGGCGGCCTGCCCGGCGTGGACACGGCTTTTTATGCCACCCAGTTTGGCTACGCCAAGAGCGACGACAACAACGTGACGGCCCTGCTGGAGCAGATGAAGGACATCGACAATCGCCGTGCCGCCATGGTCAGCACCCTGGTGGCCCTGCGCTCGGCCGATGACCCCGAACCCCTGGTGGCCGTGGGCCGCGTGCGCGGCGAGATCTCGCGCGAGCGTCTGGGCACGAACGGCTTCGGCTTCGACCCCGTGATGTTCATCCCGGAGTTTGGTCAGACCTTTGCGCAACTGCCGATCGAGGTCAAGAACGCCAACAGCCACCGCGGCCGCGCCGCGCGTCAGATGGTCGAACTGATCCGTGAGCGTTGGTTGTGATGCGTGATATTCAGCACTACCTGCGTCCCGGCACACTGCAGCTCACCAGCCTGCCGCCGCTCTCGCTTTATGTGCACCTGCCATGGTGCCTCAAGAAATGCCCTTACTGCGACTTCAATTCGCATGAGATGCGTGATGGAGAAATGCCGGAGCAGCGCTACCTCGACGCATTGGTGGCCGACCTCGAAGCCGCCCTGCCCCTGATCTGGGGTCGCAGCGTGCACAGCATCTTCATTGGCGGTGGCACGCCCAGCCTGTTCAGCCCTGGGTCCATCGACCGCCTGCTGGCCGACATCCGCGCCCGCCTCAAGCTGCCGGCCGACTGCGAGATCACGCTCGAAGCCAATCCCGGCACCTTCGAGAAAGAGCGCTTCCGTGCCTTCCGCGATGCGGGCGTGACGCGCCTGTCGGTGGGGGTGCAGAGCTTCGATGACGCGCACCTGAAACGCATCGGACGCGTGCACGACAGCGCCCAGGCCATGGCCGCGCTGGAGGAGGCCGCGCGCAGCTTCGACACCTGGAACCTGGACCTCATGTACGCCTTGCCGGGTCAGACGCTCGATGGCCTGCGTGCCGAGGTGGACCAGGCCCTGGCCTTCAATCCGCCGCACCTCTCGATCTACCACCTCACGATCGAGCCCAACACCTATTTCGCCAAGCACCCTCCAGAGGTGCCCGAGGACGACACGGCCTATGCGATGCTGGACCTGATCACCGAGCGCACGGCGCTGGCCGGCCTGAACCGCTACGAAGTCTCGGCCTACGCACGGCCCGGCCACCATTGCCGCCACAACCTCAACTACTGGCAGTTCGGCGACTACCTGGGCATCGGCGCCGGCGCGCATGGCAAGCTCAGTTTTGCGCATCGCGTGGTGCGCCAGGTGCGCACGCGTGATCCCCGCCTGTACATGGAGCGCGCGCTCGCGGGTGACGCCATCGCGCAGGAGGAGGAAGTGGCGCGCGCCGATCTGCCCTTCGAATTCATGCTCAATGCACTGCGCTTGCGCCAGGGTTTCGCGCTCAGCGAGTTTGGCGAGCGCACGGGTCTGGCTCTCACGGCCATCCAGCGTGCGCTGGAGGAGGCCGAGCGCAAGGGCTGGATCACGCGCGATCTGCAGCGCGTGCAGCCCACCGCGCGCGGTTTCGATTTCCTCAGCGATCTGCAGGCCCTGTTCCTGCCAGAGTCCGCCGCCTCCTGATTGGCGGGCGGGCCGCTGCCCGCTATAGTCGGACCAGGCAGGGCAGAGGAGGAGCGGCATGTTCTCGATCTACGGCGAAAGCGGGCGCATCTTTCGCGGTGCGATGGAAGATCTCTGGCGTGTCGAGGCTTTGCGCTCCGTGATGCGCATGCGTCGTCTGCAGGCTCATGAACAGACCAGCGGGACCGAGGCGAGCAACGGCCAGGCCGTCGCGCCCGTGCAGGCGCGCAGCTACGCGGCCGGCGCGGCCCTCAACGCCTATGCCCAGGCCAGCGGCCAGGGGCCCGAGCGTCATCCCCTGAGCCGCGTGGCCGACGTCATGAGCCGGCAGGTCCGGACCGTGAGCCCGGACATGACCGTGCTGGAAGCCTGGCAACTGCTGGGCGCACAGGGCATGGGCCAGGCGCCCGTGCTGGCCGCAAGCGGCGAACTCGTGGGCCTGCTGACACGTGCCGAGCTCTTGAACCTGGACCGCCTGCCCCAGCCCGACGCCTCCACCCTGGTCTGGCGTGCCCTGCTCATGGAACCGGTCTCGGCCGTGATGATCAGCCCCGTGCCTGCCGTGAGCGAGGACACCGATCTGCGCCGCGTGGCCCGTGTCCTGCTCGACACCCGCCTGCCCGGTCTACCCGTGGTGGCGGAAGACGGCAAGCTCACAGGCTTCATCTCGCGCAGCGACATCCTGCAGGCCGTGGTGCACGACCCGCCGCTGGATCTCTGGAGCTAGCTGAGGGGCTCGGAAGTCTGCGCGCACGATCCAGCCTCTGGCGCGGCCACTGGCTGTGTGAGCTCCATTCCGACATCGGCTTGCACGCGTGGCGGGCACTTTTCTTGCGAGAATGGTCTCAGCCATAGCAGGAGGGCATGCGTCGTGACCAAGGTGGGCGAAATCAGCGAGATCTGGCGGTACCCGGTCAAGGGCATGGCCGGCGAGAGCCTGTCGGTGGCGCAACTTGGGGCACAAGGCCTGATCGGTGATCGCATCTGGGCGGTGCGTGACAGCGCTCGCGAGGAAATCCAGAGCTGCAAGTTCCGTCCCGAGCTGCTGCTGTGTGCTGCGCGCGTCCATGCTCGGGCCGTGGATCAAGTAGACATCCTGTTCCCCGACGGTTCCGTGCTCGAAGGCACCAGCGCCGAAGCGCAGGCGCGTGTGTCCCAGCTGATCGGCCACGCCTCGACGCTCGAACCCCTGCGCCCGTCTTCCGATCTGGCGTTCTACCGCCGCCACCGGCGGGACGCGCACACTTGGCTGGCAGAACTCAAGGCCACGTTCACGCGCGAGGCCGACGAAGCCCTGCCCGGCTTCCTGACCGACGTGCCCGCCGCGGCCGCTGAGTTCGTGGTCTTGCCCGGCACCTTTTTTCTTGTCACGCCCTTTCATCTGCTGACCACCGCCACGCTGGCCTGGCTGCAGACCCTCAACCCCCGGTCCGACTGGGACGTGCGTCGTTTCCGTCCCAACCTCGTCATCGACACCGGTCCGGGTGCAAGCGGCCTGATCGAGCAGGACTGGATCGGTCGACAGCTCGTGATCGGCAGTGCGGTGCTGGACTGTCCTGGCACCACACCGCGCTGCGGGGCCATCACGCGGGCGCAACGTGCCCTGCCCGTCGACCCGGTGGCGTTGCGCACCGTGGTGAAATACGCCGACCAGAACGTCGGCATCTACGGCAGTCCGCGTCAGGCCGGTGAACTGCACGTGGGCGACGCTGTCTACCTGCAGGACCCGGTCTGAGCGGTCCTAGAGCAGGATCGGACTGGCCGGATCCACCGTGGGTGACCACGACGGGACCTCACCGAGAAGCACACGCAATTCGTGCTCCAGCTGCCGGCAGACATGTGTGATCGGAACGTCGTTGGCGCCGCCCTCGAACGGGTTCTCCGTGCTTTTGCCCACCTGGTCCAGCGTGGCGTAGAGCCAGGCCACCAGCACCCCAAACGGCACCGCCAGCCAGGTCATGTGTCCCGCCAGCAAGGGATCGACGTGCTCGCCCAGCCGGTCGAACTCGCGCACCAGACTCAGTGGCAGAACAGCGGCAAAGCACCAGATGAAGATGTTGTTGATCACGGCGTACTGGCGCGGGTAGGGGAAGTTCTTGATCTTCTCCACGCGGCCCTGGTGTTCGAGCAGGTCCTTGAGTGTCTTCTGCATTTCCGTGTGGTGCAGCACGGCCAGCTCTTGCCGCACATACATTTCACGGATGGTCGCGCTCTGCTCGCTCAGGAGCCAGACCAGCTGGTGCGGCGCCTGCAACAACTCCTCTAGCCCCGGGTGGGGGAATACACGCTGCAGCTCGGTGGCCAGCGGCGTGGTCTGTTCCGCCACCTGGTAGTGCCGGCGTTGGTACTCCTGGTTGGAGCCTGCCCGGGTGCTTTCCCAGACGCGCGGCTCGCGTGAGCGATAGCGCAGCACGGTCAGCCACGCCAGGTGCCGACGAAGCAGCGGATCCAGCTGCGTTCGGTCCTTGGGAAAATCGCGGCAGATCAGGGACCAGTAGCGGGTGGCGACGGCAATCGAAGTCCAGGCCTGCTGAGCTTCCTGCGTTCTGGCGTAAGTCTGTGAATTCTTGAACCCGACGATGAACGAGGCGGCCGTGCCCAGCAGTGCCGCCACCGGCCAGGGAATGGCGAGCCAGGCCCAGCCGCCGAGCTTGTAGGTCGCAACCGAGGTCAGCGCGATCAGGATCAGGGCATAGGTCCTTCGCCGCGTCCAGGCGAGGAATTCGAGAGGTCTGTAGGTCTTGCCGATGTGCATGGTGTCGGGGTCCCGCGGGGCGTGGTGGTGTACAGACCTCAGACGTGTGAGCCCGTCCTTTTGTGACAGGGCTAGGGCACGCTGTCGCGTATCAGCCACCGTCGGGTGTGCCTTGTTGCGAGACCAGGCGTCTGCTGCTCGGGCTTCGGCTACCATGCGTCGAGCCGACAGGCTTGTGTGCAGCCTGTTGCTTCCGAAAGAAAACCCGCCGCCATGCTGGACCAGCTCAGGACCTATCTGCAGCGCGATGGCCGCTTCCTCGTGCCAGCCCTGCTGGTCTTCGTGGGCGCCATGGCGCTGCCACCGTTCTCGCTGTTCGAGGATCGCGCTGCCAGCATGTTGCAGCTGCACCTGCTGCTGGAACTCTTTGCTGTCATCGTCGCCATCCTCATCGTCGTGGTAGCCTGGCACGATCTGCGCAGCCAGGGGCGGCCCGAATCCGGCATCCTGCTGGCCGGCTTCACCGTGGTGGCCTTTGTCGATCTGGTACATGCGCTTACCTACGACGGCATGCCCAAGCTCGTGACGGAGAGCTCCACCCCGCGCGCCATCTTCTTCTGGCTCGCCGGGCGCACCCTGGTCCTCTGCACGCTGCTGCTGGTGCTGCTGCGCTTGCGTCTGCAGTGGTCGCGCCACACCTGGCTGGGCATGGCGGCGCTGCTGTGCGCGGGCCTGTTCTGGCTGGGCACCTGGGGCCTGCATCTGGTGCCGGCGACCTTTGTAGCGGGGGAGGGCGTGACGACCTTCAAGCGCTACGTCGAGTACGCACTGTTCCTCGGCTATGTGTTGCTGGGCCTGCTCTTCATCCACCGCGCCGATGCGCAGCAGGGCGCGCGCCACCATGCCTTCGCATCGTCCTGTTTCATCATGGCCATGGGCGAGATCGTGTTCTCCAACTACAAGGCACCTTCGGATTTCCTGAACATCTTCGGCCATGTGTTCAAGATCGTTTCCTATGCCTTTCTCTACCGCAACATCTTCGTGGCGGCCGTGCGCCAGCCTTACGAGGCCCTGAGCCAGAGCGAGGGACGCCTGCGCACGCTGACCGGGCTGTCGGCCGATGGTTACTGGGAGCAGGATGCCCAGTTCCGCTTCACCCAGATCTCCAACGGCATGCTGGGGCTGGACCAGCGCATGATGCTGGGCAAGGCGCGCTGGGAGCTGCCCGTGCATGGGGTGAGCCCCGAGCAATGGCAGGCACACCGCGGCCAGCTGGAGCGCCACGAGACCTTCCGTGACTTCGTCTACCAGATCGAGTCGGCCCCCGGCGTCTTTCGCACTCTGGCTGCCAGCGGCAGCCCGGTCTTCGGTCCGGGGGGCGAGTTTCTGGGTTACCAGGGTGTGGGCCGCGACATCACCGACCAGCTAGCGGCCGAGAAGCGCATTGAATTCCTGGCCTACCACGACACCCTGACCGGCCTGCCCAACCACCGTCTGTTGCAGGAGCGTTTTCTCCATGCCATCGGACCCGTAGCGGCACCGGATGCGCGTGCCGTGCTGCTGGAGCTGGATCTGGACAACTTCAAGGCCATCAACGACAGCCTCGGGCACGAGGCCGGTGACGCGCTGCTGCGCGAGGTGGCACGACGATTGACCGCCTGCGTGCGCGACACCGATGTGGTCAGCCGCCAGGGCGGCGACGAGTTCTATGTCTTCATGCCCCAGCTGCAGCACGCCGATGACATGGCGCTGCAGATCTCCGCCCTCATGGAGGTGTTGCAGGAGCCGGTGATGCTGCAGGGGCAAGAGGTCGCGATCTCGGCCTCGGCCGGGCTGGCCATCTACCCCGACGACGGCCGCGATCTGGACATCCTGCGCAAGAAGGCCGAGGTCGCGATGTACCAGGCCAAGCAGGCCGGCCGCAACACCTACCGCTTCTTCGACGCGGCGATGAACAGCGAGGCATCCGAGCACCTGAGCCTGCGCAACGGCCTGCACCGGGCCCAGGAACGCGGGGAGCTCGTTCTGCATTACCAGCCGCAGATCGATCTGGCCCGCGGCGAAGTGGTCGGGGTCGAGGCTTTGCTGCGCTGGCGGCATCCCGAGCGCGGCTTCATTCCGCCGGCCCGCTTCATTCCCGTGGCCGAGGACAGTGGCCTCATCGTCCCCATCGGTGTCTGGGTGCTGCGCGAGGCCTGCCGTCAGGCCGTTGAGTGGCAGCGCATGGGCCTGCCGCTCATGACCATGGCCGTCAACCTCTCGGCCGTGCAGTTCAAGCGCGGCGATGTGGAGCAGTCCGTGCTGCGCGCGCTGGAGGAATCGGGGCTCGATCCGCATCTGCTCGAACTGGAGCTGACCGAGTCCATCCTGATCCAGAACGCCGAGGGTGTGCTCGCCAGCCTCAAGCGCCTCAAGCAGATCGGCGTCAAGCTTTCCATCGACGACTTCGGTACCGGCTACTCCAGCCTGTCCTACCTCAAGCGTTTCGACATCGACAAGCTCAAGATCGACCAGAGCTTCGTGCGCGAACTCTGCACCAATGCCGACGACGCAGCCATTGTGCGTGCCGTGGTCCAGATGGCGCACAGCCTCAGCCTCACGACCATTGCCGAGGGGGTGGAAACCGCCGAGATGGCGCAGGCGCTGCTCGCCTATGGCTGCGACGAAGCCCAGGGCTACCACTACGGCCGGCCCATGCCGGCGGAAGAACTCTCGGCTTTCCTGCGCGGTGTGCGCTCACAACACGCGGCACACGTCTGAGTTCTGGACCGGTTCCCGGTCATCGGCTCTTGCATCCGGTCCGCTCCGGCCCCATCTCGGGCGCCGAAAGGAGACCTTGTGGAGATCTGCGTTGGATGGTGCCGCTGTCTCCGCGATCTTGTTGCCTCGATTCCTGGTCGAGGTGGCCAGCTTCCCAGCGTAGGGATCGAGCTTGCCTGAGCTGCCCCGACTTGCGTCAGTGGGCTCGGTCTCATCCGGGCGCAGGTACTACTTCGCCGTGTTGTGAGCCAGGCCTGCCTCTTGCCGAGGGTCTCGATCCTCCGATGTGAGCGGCGTCGGCCAGCTCCGGGCGTCGTGCCGTCGGTTACAGTCTCGCCGATGAAGCTTCTGCTGATCGACGATCATCCGCTCTTCAGTGTGGGGTTTGCCCACGCCTTGAGCCAAACGGCATCAGGCGTCGAGGTTCTCACGGCACCGACCATCGTGGACGGACTGGCCCAGGCTGCCGCCAGGCCGGATCTCGACATCGTTCTGATCGACTACCGCCTGGGCGACACGGACGGATTGGCGGGCCTGCGACATTTCGGTGAACGCTTTCCGCTGGTCGCGCGCGTGCTGATCTCGGGCGATGAAGACCCGGCACTGGCGCTGCGAGCGCGTGCGGCCGGAGCCAGCGGTTTTCTGGGCAAATCAACCTCCATTCAGGCGCTGCTGGCGGCGCTGCAACGCGTGGCCGACGGCCAGGTGGTGTTCGACGAAGCGGCTCGACGCGTCACAGCCGGGGCCGGACCCACCGCGCGTCAGATGGAAGTGCTGACCCTGCTGGCGCAAGGCCAGCCCAACAAACGCATTGCGCTGGAGCTGGGCATTGCCGAGCGCACGGTGAAATTGCATGTCACAGCGCTGCTGGAGGCGCTGAGCGCGCGCAACCGTACCCATCTGCTGGTGCGCGCACGCGAACAGGGGCTGCTGTAGATGCTGTGGCCGCGCCTGCGCGCCTGGCTCAAGGGGCTCGAAGTCGAGCAACTCGACCACCTGTTCCGCTTCACGTTGTTGACGTCGGTGATGACCACGGTGGGCGCCCTGATCCTGTACTGGGCGTTTCGCAGCGGTGATGGGTCCGATGTGGCCGATGGCTGGATGCTCGCCTTTGTTCTCGTCAGTCTGGCGCGCATGGCGGGCGCGCGCCGCTACCACCGCCTGCGCCCGGCGCGCGATCGACTGCACCGCTGGGCCGCCTGGGCGTTCGGCACCATCCTGCTGCAAGGGCTGCTGCTTGTCTCGTTGAGCCTGATCTGGCGGCAACCGGCGGCGCCGGAGGTCGAGTCGCTGCTGCATATCGTCGTGGCGTCGATCGCCATCGGCGCTACGGTGCCCCTGCCACCCTTCTATCCCGTGTTCGTCGCCTTCGTCGTCAGCGTGATGGGGCCGTTGGCCTTGCGCGACTTGTGGATTGCCGACGCCTACCACCTCACGCTTGCAGCGCTGGTGGTGGCCACCAGCCTGTACACCTTGCAAGGGGGGCGCCGGCAGGCGCAGGCCCTGGCGCAGACGCAGGCCGAGCGGCGCAAGAACGCCGCGCTGATCGAGGCCTTGCGGCTGGAGAACCAGCGTGCCGAACGGGCCCACGACGCGAAGGCACGCTTCTTTGCCGCCGCCAACCACGACTTGCGCCAGCCCTTGCACGCCATGGGTTTGCTCGCGCACACCCTGAACGAAGGGGGTGCCGCAGCGCGCGCCGATGAGGTGCCGGCGCGCCTGGTTGAATGCGTTGACAGCATGACGCAGATCGTCGACGAACTGCTCGAACTGGCCCAGGTGGATGTCGCGGGCGTGGTGCCTCGGCGGGAAGCATTTGCGCTCGACACACTGCTGCGCGAGGTGGCGCGAACGCATGAACTGCAGGCCAGACACAAGGGCCTGAAACTGGAAATCGACAGCAGCGCACTGACCGTGCTCAGTGACCGCCGTCTGGTGGTCCGCGTGCTGTCCAATCTGCTGTCCAACGCACTGCGCTATACAGAGCATGGCGGTGTGCGCCTGGCCACCCGGGTGCAGGACGACCGCATCGAGGTCAGCGTGGAGGACAGCGGCATCGGTATTGCCGAGCACGAGCTGCCGCGCATCTTTGAAGAGTTCTACCAGGTGGGCAACCCGGCGCGAGACAGGCGGCTGGGCATCGGGCTGGGCCTGGCGACTGTCAAGCGCCTGAGCGAGCTGCTCGACTTGCGCGTGCAGGTGCAGTCCACGCTCAGGCTGGGCAGCGTGTTCCGTATCTCGCTGCCGTTGTGCGATGCCGTGCCAACCGCCATCGCCGCACCCGCAACACCGAACGACACACTGCTGATACGGCGCCGTGTGCTGGTGGTTGAAGATGATGTCGACTCGCGTGCTGCGCTGACGGGTTTGCTGTGCGCCTGGGGGTGTGAGGTACGTTCGGCAGAGGACGTGGTCAGTGCGCGCCAGCGACTGACCGAGGGATTTGAGCCCGAGGCGGTGCTTGCCGACCTGCGGCTCGCTGGTGGCGCCAGCGGCATCGAAGCCGTGCTCGCAGTACGAAGCTCGGTCGGCAAGGAGCTGCCGGCGCTGCTGGTCACGGGTGATGTGGGTGACGCACAAACGCAACGCGCCGAAGCCGCCGGCCTGAGAATTTTGGCCAAACCCGTCAAGCCGATGCAGTTGCGCGCCTTCCTGGGCCAAGCCTTCGGCACCTGACGAGGGGCAACAACCTGCCCTTTGGGTCTATTCAAACCCGGGAGCCTGCTGCGTAACATCGAGTCCATTCCAGTAACAACCACAAGGAACGACTCGAATGGCTCAGATCAAAGCCCTGGCACTTGCATTGGCCACGCTCATGTCGCTGGGCGGCTGCGGCAGCATCGCCGGCTCAACCAACAGCCTCTCCGATGAGCGCCTGAAGTCTGAAGCCGCAGGCGCGCTTGGCTTGTCGCCAGGTGAACTGGCGCTGCTCAATCGCCGCACCGAAGGTACCAACACCTTCTACGCCGTCAAGGCACGCAATGGCAGGGAATACAGCTGCATCATCAACGGCGGCAACCTGCTGAGTTTCGGCATGACCAATCCGCCCAGCTGCAAGCGCAAGGGCAGTTGAGCCCCCAAGGCAGCGCATGCCTGAATGAAGCTTCTCGCGATGAGTCACCTATCCAAACTGGCAGGCCTGTGCCTGCTGGCCGCCTTGAGCAATACCGCCTTTGCAGGCTGGGTTCTGTTTCACCAGCAGGGTGAATCAGGCCGGCGAGAGGCCTATTTTGCGGAGATCACCCGCACCACCGAACGAACCGAGGTGGACGCCATGCTCGGCAAGAGCCGTGACGTCATGGCCAGGACCAGCCTCTGGGAAATGCCCGTGGTGGTGGTTCACGAGTCTGCCACGGCACCCGAGTGGACCGAGCTGAAACTGCAGTTTGAGTGTCTGAACAAGTACCGGGCCTTGTCCTACAGCGAAGCCCAGAAGGCGGCCCAGGCTGCCAGACAAGAGGGCAGGCCGTACAGTTCGTCCGTCGTGGTGGATGGCTGGAATGACCCGGCCAGGTGGAGCGACCCGGTCAACATGCGCGTTGTCGCACGCAGCTACACGGTGCCCAGGGTCGATCTGTCCAACCGGCCGCTGCCGGAGACCGGTTGGGCCAAGGACGCCCGCGCGCCGATGATCAAGGCGCAGAAGTTTGCCTGCCAGGGCGAAGATGTGCGCAGCGCCTTGCAGGCAGCCATCAACAACGGCCAGTTCGACGCGGGCCGCTTCAATGCCGAGCTGCAGAAGATCGGCTTGCTCGAGCCGGTGCATGCGCTCGAAGCCAAGACTGTCATCGACCTGCTGAACCTGAGCTGGAACGTGTTGTGGAAAGGCAGCAAGCGACCGGATCCTTCCGGGCTCTGGGTAAAAAAACTGAGCCCGCAGGAAAAGACCCGCAACGAGGCCCAGTACGCCGCGATCCAGAAGCAGATGGACGACGCCGTGCAAAAGACGAACGAGACATACCTGCCCAAGCTGAAGAAGATGCAGGCCGAACGTGAATTTGTGGAGGCGGCGGGCAGGGTGCGCGGCAAGCGTGCGCTCAGCAAGATGGAAGCCTCGGCATTGATGGTCTGGCTGTCCCGCGAAGAAAGCGAGGTGGCCGCCAAAATGGGTGCCCCGGCCATCACGCAGTCCGGCAACCTGAAGTTCCTGGGCTACGGCCAGTCTTTCGACAACTCGTCGGCCATGGTGCATGTCCCGAGCGGGCGGGTTCTGGAGCAAGGTGTGCGCACCAGTTGCGAGGCGCAGTTCGTGATGCTGCAAGACAAAGAGAAATCATGGCGTGTGGCCGATATCCGCATCGCCGGTGCATCCAATCAACTGGGCATCAATCCGTGTCATGGTCTGTTGACCGTGCCGGATGTTCCCACCGCTGGGAAATAAGCCATGCCCATGCCTGAACCCTCCATCGCGCGGCGCATGCGGTTCACGCTCTGGCCGCTCCTGGTGGCCGGTATGGCGGCTGCCGCAGGGGCAACCCAACCGGGCGGCCCAGGGCTGCCGTTCGACGGCAACACCAAGCTGGTGACCAAGTCCGGATTGGGTGCCTGGATGCTGCATGAGGACCCGGCAAACCCGCGCATGAACTGCTCGGTGAAGTTCGTGTCGGCAAGAAAGCAGCAATCCGGCTTCACCATACTGGGACCTACGAAGAAGACGTCCAACGCCGTGATCCTGTTCAATGGGGAAAACATCCCACCGTCCCCATCCCCCCAGGACATTCAGGTGGAACTGGTACAGCACAGCCTGGCGTCAACGCGCCTGCGTGCCACGCAGCTCCCGCGCCAGCAGGGTTCGCAGCAAGGCCTTCTTGCCGTTGCGGCTGGCGACGTCCGGCAGACCATGCAGTCGATGCGGGATAGCGAACACAATATGCAGATCCGGTTGGAAGGCGCCACGGTCTTCTCGCTGGACTACGACGGCTTGGCACTGGCACGCAAGGCCATGCTCGGCTGCCTGGAGGGCCGGCAGTTCGCGGGTCAGACGCTGAAGGAAGCCACGGCGGAAATCCGGCCGCTGGGCACCTCCGTCATCAAGGGGCAGGCCTACTTCAAGGGGGCTTTGCTGGCCGCCAGGAAATATCCGCCCAAAGGCAGCGAAACGGTCGGCCTGATCTGGATGACCGACGAATTCAAGGTCTGGCATGAGCAGGTGAAGCGCGACCAGAAAATGCCGAAGCACATTCCCCAGGCCATCCTGAAGCACTTCATGCGCACCAAGATTCTGGATGACCAGGGTAGCTTCATGTTCACCAACATGCCCCCGGGCGAATACCTGCTGATCACCGACTTCTCCTACGAGCGAACCCGTAACCAGGTAGAAGTGATCGGCCGAACGGACGTGTACACGGCCGGGGGGCGTCATATAGGCTCAAACGACCAGATCACCGTCAACACCTATGCCTTCCAGCAAGGGGTGACCTTCGAGAAGCGCGTCGTCGTGCCCGCTGACGGCGAGACGATCGAGGTGACCCTGGACAAGTCGTGCCTTTTCGGCTGTTAAGCGTCATGGAAGGGGCATTCGAGGAGTGCCGTTGAAGCGGTCGGCAACTGACCGGAAATTCTTCATGCCCATGGTCTTGGCGCTGGGCGCGGGCGATGGTGGGCGCGGATATGGAAAGCCTGGATCCCGACGACCAGTTCAAGCTCAGCCTGCAGGAAAAGTTCGCCGTCCATATGGTCGGCATCGCCGGCGTGCCCGCAGAGTTCTATATGGCTGTCGTCAAATCACGCCGCCGTCTCGTGGTCTACGTGGAAGACCATGGCGAGCGCATCCTGGTCGGTGTGAAAGCGCTCCATGAAAGCGCCAAGGCCCCGGAGAATCTGGACGCTGCTTTCCGGCAGCCCGTTAATCGTCCATCGGCGCTGGCCGCGACTGCTCGATCCCGCTCGTGGCTGCCACCGTCTGGACGTGCTGGACGAAGAATTCCAGGAAGGCGCGTGTGCGCAAGGGCAGAAATCGCCTGCTGGGCAGTGTGGCCACGAGCCTCAATCCTTCAGCGCTGACCCATGGCGCAAGCACACGACGTAGCTGCCCGCCGTGCATGCGCGCTGTCAATGCAAGCTCCGGCAGAAAAGTGAGCCCCGCGCCCGCCAGGGCAGCTTGGTACGCCGTCTCGTCGTCGTTCGAAGTAACGGACCAGGCAGGCGTAACCTCCAGTCTGCGATCCCCCTCCGCAGGGTTCAGGAGCTCGATGGCATGCAACCGTGTGCCTGGGGCACGTAGGCGCACCATGCGATGACGCGACAGGTCCTCCGGAACTGTCGGCACGCCATGAACCTGAAGGTAACTCGTCGAGCCGCACAGGACGTAGTTCATGTCGAGCACGGGGCGGACGACGACGTCGGCATCCAGATGATCATCTTGTCCCACAATGGCCAGGTCGAACTGGTGTAGATCCTGCGCCGGGCGGTCTGAGGTGTGAATTTCGACCTGCACTTCGAGGTGCTGTCTCTGAAAGTCGGCCACACACGGCGCAAGCAGATTCACGGCCACCAGCGACGTCGTGGCCACACGCAGACGGCCAGAAATCTCATTTGAATGCGACCGGGCCTGGTCCGCAGCCTCCTCGATTTCCGCAAGGATCAGGCGCAAGCGCGACAGGTAGCCCTCACCTACCTGTGTCAGTGACATCTTCCTCGTCGTGCGATGGAGCAGTCGGGCGCCGAGCGATTGCTCGAGGTCCTTGATGTGGCGGGTGACAACTGCCGGCGCAAGATCCATCTTGCGTGCGGCGGCCGCAAATCCGCCTTCATCTACCACGCTCTGAAAAACACGCATCGATTGAAGGACATCCATGGTGATGCTCCGGCACTTCGAATCCAGCGAGCGTTCAGTGATTCTGCGGTGCGGTATCGATCCGCAGGCAAAGCATCGCCGTGAGAAGCGCCAGTGCGATGTGCGTCGCATAGAGCGAGCGGAAATCTGCGATCCCTGGAGTTGCATGGCCGACGAACGCCACGGTGGCCGCCACACCCAGCACACTACCCATCTGGCGCACGGCCTGGTTGACGGCACTGCCCACGCCGAACCGCGCGGGCGCCAAGCGAGCCACGGCGGCACCGCTGAGTGACGGCAACACCAGTCCGACCGCCGTACCGGTCATCATCAGCCCTGGAAGCCAGACGCCAAGATAGTCAGAAACTGGGCCTATGCGCATGTAGAGCCAAAGTCCCCCCGCGGCGTAAAGCAGGCTGCCAACGACGAGCAAGAGGCGGTGCCCCACCCGCGCAGCGATGCGGCCTGCTACCATGGCCACCGGTACAACGAGGGCCGGCCCCGGAGACACCGCCAGCCCGGCTTGCGGTAGCGAATAGTGCCACACCTGCATCAGGAAGAAGAACATCGCGAAGAACATCATCGAGAACGCGATGCCGAAGGACAGGGTGGCGAGGTTGACGTACCGGTAGGTCAGGTCGGCGAAGAGCGTCAGATCAACCGCTGAGTTCGGCCTGTGTCGGGCCCAGACGACAAACACCGAAAGAAGCACCAGCCCATCGGCCAACGCACCCAGGACGGTGTGCGACTGCCATCCCAGAACGTCGACCTCGACGATGCCGTAGGCCAGCGCGCCCACGCCCGTGACGAGCAGCCCGATGCCCACGCCGTCGAGCGATGCGTCTCCTTTCTCATCCCGCCACTCGTCGAGCCTGCTGCGGCCGCGCCACCAAGCCACCAGCCCCAGCGGCAGGTTCAGAAAGAACGCCCAACGCCAACCCAGCGCATCGACGATCGCAGCTCCGATGCTCGGGCCCAGCGCGGCAGCTAGGCCGCCAACGGCACCCCACAGGCTCACCGCAACGGCGCGCCGGTCCGCTGGGAATGCACCGAGCACGAGCGCAAGCGAAGCCGGCGTGAGAAGCGCAGCGCCCACGGCCTGAAGCACACGGGCGGCGACCAGGACGCTCACCGATGGCGCTGCACCGCAGGCGGCAGATGCGGCCAGGAACAGCAGCAGGCCGAGCTGGAATACGCGCTTGTGTCCGAGCGCATCGACCAACCTGCCAGCGGGCACCAGCAGCGCTGCATAAACCACGGTGTAGGCGTTCAGTACCCACGACAGGTTTGCAGCGGTGCTTTGCGGGAACCCGTCTCGCAGGGCGCCGAACGCCGCGAACAGCACGGTCGTGTCGATGGAAACCAGGAATATCGCGATGCTGGCCACGGCAAACACAGACCAGGCGGAGGCCGGTGCTGCTGTTACGGGTCTGACATCGGTGTGTGATGAAGCACTCAAGGTATCGTCTCAAGAAGGTTGTTTGCGGTTGGATGCATGGCAAGCGAGAGCCTCGTCGTGCTCAGACAGGCGCGGCTACCACGGTGGCGTCCGAAGCCCGGGCAGGGCTATCGCGCCGCACGCGGAACCACGCGGCATAGAGTGCCGGCACGAACACCAGCGTGAGTGCCGTCGCAACTACCAGGCCACCCATGATCGAGATCGCCATCGGCCCCCAGAACACACTGCGCGTGAGCGGGATCATTGCCAGCACTGCTGCCGCTGCCGTCAGTACGACCGGGCGCGAGCGCCTGACCGTCGCATCGACGATGGCTGTCCATGGCGCCACGCCGCGGGCGATGTCCTGGTCGATCTGGTCAACTAGGATGATCGAGTTGCGCATGATCATCCCGCCAAGCGCAATCACGCCGAGCAGGGCGACGAAGCCGAACGGGGCCTGAAAGATCAACAGTGCCGGCACCACGCCGATCAGCGCGAGTGGCCCTGTGATGAATACCATGAACAGACGCGAGAAGCTCTGCAGCTGGATCATCAGCAGCGTGAGCATCACGGCAAACATGATGGGGAACACGGCGAACAGCGCCTCGTTGGCTTTGTCGCTCTCCTCAATCGCGCCACCTTCCTCGATGCGGTAACCCGGCGGCAAGCTGTCGACGATGGGCTGCAACGACGGCCGGATCTGAGCTGTGGCATAGGGGCCTTGCACGCCATCGACCAGGTCGCTGCGCACGGTGAGCGCCATGTCGCGGTTGCGCCGCCACAGCACAGGCTCTTCGAACGCCGGCTCGATGCGCGCCACCTGGGACAAGGGCACGGTCACGCCACCACGCGTGAAGACCTGCAGGTCGCCGATCTGACCGATGCTCTTGCGCTCCCCAGGTGTGGCGCGCACGACCACGTCGACGAGTTCTTCGCCGCGGCGGATCTGTGTGACCGGCACACCGTCCAGCGCCGTCTGCACCAGGCCCTGGATGTCGGCACTCGTCAGGCCCAGCAGGCGTGCCTTGTCCTGGTCGACCCGGACCCGCACCGACCGGACCTGTTCATTCCAGTCCAGCTGAGTGTCCCGCACCAGCGTGCTCTGGCGCACCGTGTCGCGTACCTGATAGGCGATATCGCGTACCTGAGCCTTGTCCGGACCGACGACTCGGAACTGGACCGGGAAGCCCACCGGGGGGCCGAACTCCAGACGCGTGACACGCGCCTGCACGTCGGGCAGAGCCTCATCATGGGCGAACAGCTCCAGCAGTCGGGCGCGCACGCGCTCGCGCTGTTCAATTCCTGCCGTCTTGACCACGAACTGGGCGAAACCCGGGTTGGGCAGTTCGGGCGAGATTGACAGGTAGAAGATCGGTGTGCCAGCCCCGATGTAGGCGGTGAAGAACTGGATGTCCGGGTCCCGGGCCAGTTGTTTTTCGAGCAGTTGCACCTGGCGCCGCGTGGCAGCGAACGATGCGCCCTCGCGCAGCCGCAGTTCCACCAGCAGCTCTGGCCGCGATGCGGTGGGAAAGAACTGCTGCTGCACCTTGAGCATGCCGGCGCCGGCGATGACGAAGATCAGCACCGTGATGCCCAGCACCCAGGCCCGGTGCTGTACGGCCCGATCGACGACTCGCCGCAAACGGTGGTAGATCGGCCGGTCGTAGACGTCGTGGTGGCTGCCGGTTGCCAGGTTCTTGGGCAGCAGCAGCACCCCCAGGTAGGGCGTGAAGACAACCGCCACGACCCAGGACAGGATGAGCGCCACACCCACAACCCAGAAGATGCCGCCCGCGTATTGGCCGGCGATCGACTTCGCGAAGCCCACCGGCATGAAACCGGCGGCCGTGATCAGCGTACCGGTCAGCATGGGAAACGCGGTGGACGTGTAGGCATAACTGGCTGCGCGCAGGCGGTCCCAGCCTTGTTCCAGTTTGACCACCATCATTTCCACCGCGATGATGGCATCGTCGACCAGCAGACCCAGTGCGATGATCAGTGCACCGAGCGAGATGCGGTCCAGGTTCCAGCCGGCGGCAACCATCACGGCGGCGACGAGCCCCAGCACCAGGGGAACCGAAGCGGCCACCACAATGCCGGTGCGCCAGCCCAGGAAGAGAAAGGAAACGGCCAGCACGATGGCCAGGGCTTCGAGGAAGGCGCGTTCGAACTCCCAGATCGATTCGGACACCACCCGAGGCTGGTCGGCGTACTGCTGTATATCCACGCCGGCCGGCAGCTCCTGCCGGATCTGCTCAAGTCGATGCTCCAGTGCCTGCCCGAAGTCCAGCACGTTGCCGTTGGCCTGCATTGCCACACCGATGGCCAGCACCGGCACACCGTTGTGGCGGATGCTGAAGCTGGGGGGATCCTCGTAGCCAGCACGTACGGTGGCGATGTCGGTCAGCCGCAGCAATTGACCTCCGACCTCGAGCGTGACGTTGGAGACGTCGCGCACGTTGTTCAGTCGTCCATCCACGCGCACCTGCACGCGGTCGTGTAGGGTGTCGGCTGAACCCGCCGGGGTCACCAAGTTCTGGCGCGCCAGTGCGTCGAAGATCGCCGTGGGCGGAATGCCCATTGCGGCCAAACGGCGAGTGGGCAGCTCCACGTACACACGTTCGGCCTGCTTACCCAGCACGTCGACCTTGGTCGCGCCGGGCACGCTCTGGAAGCGCCGCTTCACCGCTTCGGTGACGTCCACCAGTTCGGCCATCGACAGCTCGGGCGCGCTCAGCGCGTAGAGAACGCTGTAGCGGTCGTTGTACTCGTCGTTGAAGAACGGCCCGCGCACGCCCTCCGGGAATTCCTGCCGCACGTCGCCGATCTTCTTGCGCACCTGGTACCAGGCCTTGTCCAGTTCGGCCTTGCTACTGCCGCCTTTCATCCACAGCGTGATGCCGCCATAGCCCTGGCGCGCAAAGCTGCGGACGTAATCGAAATGATCCAGCTCCTGCAGCTTGCGCTCGATGCGGTTGAGGACCTGATCCTGCA
>CAMLNH010000007.1 GCA_946481355.1 uncultured Curvibacter sp. | reverse complement strand
GGGGCGGGTGGGATTGCGCCGCTACGCTGAGCAGACACGTGACCTGGCGGAGCGTGACAACCGGGCACGCGCTGCCATGGCGTTGACGCAGGCCGCGCCGGATTTACGTCAGCGCTATCCGGAGATGCTGCGCCTGGCCTTTGAACGCGAGCTCGGCGACAACCCGCTCAGCACGATTGCCGATTCGGGGCCTTCCAGCATCCGCTTCGATCAGCTGGAGTTGATGGACGAGCAGCAGGTGCAGCAGCGCATCAGCACCGTGCGTGGCCTACAGCAGGTCCTGCTCGAATCCGAACTGGAGTTGTCGGAGCTCAATGCGCTGGTCAGTGCCTTGATGGGTTTTTCGCAAGTCCGATCTGAACGCAACCCCCTGCGTCCCGAGGTTTTCCTGGAGGTCTTGCAGACGCTGCTGGGAGAACAGCCGGGTGATGCGCGCACGCAAGCCTGCTGGTCCCAAGTGCTGGTGCCTCTGCTGGGTAAGCAGTTGCGGGAGGTTTATCGCAGTCTGTTGGGACAGCTCAGACAGCAGAGGATCCAGCCGGCGCGCTATGCCATCAATCGTCCGGTGCAGCCGGCTGGCAGAGGCCACGCTCAGAACGCGGGTGCCCCCCAGAAGCCTACCGCCGTTGCGATGGCAGGCGCAGGGTCGTCTGCTAGGCCGATGGCAGCGGCTGTGGCCCAATTGACGGTGCAGCAGTTGCATGGTCTGGTGTCGGGTTCGGCCCAGAACTCCGAGCAGCTGGCGCAGGAGGTGGTCAACCTGATCATCGCCAACATTGCCGGCGATCCGCGCATCTTGCCGCCGGTCTGGCAGCTGATCTATGAACTGGAGCCAGCCCTGTTGATGTTGGCTCGCAGTGACCTGAACTTCTTCCACGACAAGAAGCATCCTGCCCGCCTCTTGCTGGAAGATGTCGTGCAGCACAGCTTTGCGTATCCGGATGAAACAACGGCCGGCTTCGACGCATTTCTCGCGCATCTGCGATTGGCGCTTGGAGAGATCGATCCGGCGCGTGCCGGTGATCCGGCGACCTTTGCCGCGGCGCTGGAACGCTTGCGTCGCCACTGGGCCCAGGCTGAGCAGGTCCGGCAGGCGCAGCAGCAGGCGGCTGTCCAGGCTCTGCAGCAGGCAGAGCGACGCAACGAACTGGCGCGGCAAATTGCTGAACACATCCGGCAGCAAGCGGATACCGTGCTGGTGCCCGATCTGGCGGTCGACTTTGCATGTGGGCCGTGGGCTCAGGTCATGGCCAAGGCGAGGATCGATGGCCTTGCCGGCCCAGGGGGAACTGATCACGTGGCCTTGCTCGAGGATCTATTCTGGAGCGTGCGCCCCGATCTGACCCGTCAGCAGCCGGGTCAGCTGGTCAAGCTGATCCCGCAACTGGTTCAGGGCTTGCGTCAGGGGTTGGCCCTCATCGACTATCCTGCAGAGCAGACGGAGCATTTCTTTGCGCAGCTCTTCACCCTGCATCAGGGCGGGATGGAAGGCATGTCGTCCGCGCGCAGCCTGCGTGCTGCGTCTGCGCCGGCCCAGGGACCCTGGCTTGCGCCGGAGGAGGCGCGAGATTCAGGCTTCATGGATGACATGAGCGAAGAGCCCAGAGTCGACTTCGCCGCGACGGTTCCGGCGGACTTCCCGGCCACCGAGCCCATGGGCCTGGTGGATCGTGCGTCCGATACGGAGCCGGCTCCGCTTGAGTTGATGGCGAACGCAGGTTTGCTGCAGCTTGAACAGCTGCAGCCCGGCAGCTGGATCGAACTGCAGGTCAGCGGGCAGTGGGCGCGTCTGCAGCTGGTCTGGCTCAGTGACAACGCCAGCCTTTGCCTGTTCTCCAGCAGCAATGGTGCCAACCATTCGATGACGCGGCGCATGTTCGACCGACTCGTGGCCCAGGATCAGCTGCGCCTGGTATCGCAAGGGGCCGTGGTCGATCGTGCCTTCGATGCCGTGGCCGAGCTGGCCATGCGCAACAGCGTCTACATGGATATCCAGGCCGATCCGCCGGCCTGAAAACTCGCGAATAAATCTGCTGCGCTGCCCGATCGCGGCGTTGGGCGGTGCGCGTCATCCTCACGTACCTGAGTGCGTTCTGGTGGCTGTGCTCCGTCCGCCTTGCGCTCGAATCGCTCGCTGCGATTTCTTCGCAAGTTTTTGCTGGTATGTCAACTCAGCCGGCCGCGCACCATGTTGATGTGCTGGCGCAGGGCGTAGAGCTCGTCGGCGTAGGACAGGGGGATGCGGATGCGACCAACCCTTGCTTCGAGCTCGTCCAGCTCACGCACCAGGACATCGGTCGTGGCCTGGCCCACTTGCAGTCGTTCCTCGATCTGCCGCAGCTGCGCATACCAGCGGAACACGCGCGAACGCACACGGAATTCATAGAGCGGCGGCACGATGCGGCCCAGCGGCAGCAGCAGGGCGATGATGATGCCCAGGGCCAGCCACATGCGCTCGAGCAGATTGGCCAGCGTGAAGGGCAGGTAGCGCTGCAGCAGGGGCACGCCGTTGCGCAGGGTGCGTTCGGCCTCGCGCGCCAGCGGGTAGCCGGCCAGATCGGCGTTGGGGTAGCTGCGTGCGCGGTTGAACCAGCCGGCGCCGCGGTGCAGACGCAGCGAAGCCTGGGAGAAGAGCTGCAGCAGGGCGGGGTGCACCCCGGGGCCGGCCAGCAGCGTGGTGGTGGTCGCCACCAGGCGCACATCGCGCGGCGGCAGGTCGGTGGCCAGGTCCACCACGCCACGCGGCAGGGTGACGGGGCTGAGGAAATGGAAGCGTCGTGCGTAGGCTTCGCTCTGCGCCAGGTCCATGAGGGCGATGCCCGGGGTCTTGAGCAGCATCTGCACCAGCAGCGATTCAGGCGCCGAGGCGAAGACCAGTGCGTCGATGCGCCCGTCCAGCAGCGCGACCACGGCCGGCGTGGGTTCGAGCTGCAGCAATTGCATGCGTTGCGGGTCCAGGCCATTGGCCTCGATCAGCTGCTGCATCAGCGCGGGCACGCCGCTGCCTGCACTGCCCACGTTGACGCGCAGGCGCTGCAGATCGCGCAGCCCCTCGAGCCGGCGCACGGCCGCGCTGCGGTAGAAGATCCACAGCGGTTCGACGAAAAGATTGCCCAGCGCGGACAAGTCCTCGTCCTCATCGGCACTGCCGCTGCCGCCTTGTACAAAGCCCAGGTCCACCTCGCCACGGCGCAGCAGTTCCAGGTTCTCGGCCGAGCCCTGGCTGGGCCGCAGCACCACGTCGATGCCCTGCTGGGCCAGCAGCCGTGCGTAACGCTGGCCCCACTCCTCGTAGGCGCTCTGCGCCGGCCCAGTGGCCAGCGTGACGCGCCGCGGCGGCATGGGATCCAGCCACCAGTAGGCCAGTGCCAGCAGCGCGGCAGCCAGCAGCACGAACGGCGCGGCCGGCACCAGCAGGTCGCGCAGATGGGCCAGCCAGAGCGAGAGCTTTTGCGTCATGGTCGGGGCAACTCGGTGCAGGCGGGCCAGTGCTGCGTGCCCACGGTGAGACCGCGCGCGGCGTGCACGGCGTTGACCACGGCCCGTGCCGTGGCCTCGGTCGCCAGCGTGGCCAGCAGCAGCATGTCGGCGCTGCGCCCGCTGGCGCCCGTGCCCAGGGCGAACAGGGTGTCGCCATCGAGCTGCGTGTGCACGGGGTTGATGCTGCGTGCCAGCCCGTCGTGCGCCACCTGGGCTAGGCGCAGGGCCTGGGCCTGGTCCAGCACCGCATCCGTGGCGATCACGCCGATGGTGGTGTTTTTTCCGGCCAGCGCGTGCTGCGGGCGATGCCCTGCGAGCAGCGCGGCGCGCGTGTCCTGCAGGCCACGGCCATCGGCCGTGCGTGCGCCGGCGATCACGTGGCCCGTGGCCGGGTCCAGCACGTCGCCTACCGCGTTGCAGACGATGAGCGCGCCCACCGTATGGCCCGCAGCGCTGACGCTGGCCGTGCCCACGCCGCCCTTCATCGCGCGGTCCTGGCCCAGCAGCTTGCCGACCAGCGCGCCGCTGCCAGCGCCCACATTGCCCTGCGCGGGTGCGTCGCGGCTCGCCGCGGTACAGGCACGGTAGCCGGCCTCGGCATCGGGGCGGATGCGTCCATCACCCACGCCCAGGTCGAAGATCACCGCTGTCGGCACGATGGGCACGAGGCCATGGCCCGTGTCCAGGCCGATGCCCTGTTGCTCCAGCCAGCGCATCACGCCGCCGGCTGCGTCCAGGCCCCAGGCGCTGCCGCCAGCCAGCAACACGGCATGCACCTGCTGCACGAGGTTGCCGGGGGTGAGCAGATCGGTCTCGCGTGTGCCGGGCGCGGCACCACGCACGTCGACGCCACCCACGGCACCGGCGCGTGCGAGCACCACGGTACAGCCCGTGGGGCGCCGGGTATCGCTGTCATGGCCGACTTCGATGCCGGCCACATCGGTGATGGCGCCGGGATAGGGCAGGGGGGAAGCATGCATGCGCCGATGATACGCAGCGCAGGCTCAGACGCTTAGTCGATGACCTGGATGCGGACCGGTACCACGCCGGCGTTGAGGCTGGCGATGCTCTTGAAGGCCGAGCTCGAGAGGTCGATGATGCGACCCTTGACGAAGGGCCCGCGGTCGTTGACGCGCACCACCACGGTCTTGCCGTTCTGGGTGTTGGTGACCTTCACGCGTGTGCCGAAGGGCAGGCTACGGTGGGCCGCTGTGAGCTTGCCCTGGTCGAAGCGCTCGCCATTGGCTGTCTTGCGGCCGTGGAATTCATTGCCGTAGTACGAGGCCTGCCCCGCGTCGCTGTGGCCGGAGGCACTCGCGCTGGGTGTGCTGCTGCAGCCGGCCATCAGGGCCAGCAGCAGGGCGCAGCCGGCGCCGGCCCAGCGCAGGCGGGCTGACCAGAGGGTGGGCATCAGGAGCGTGTGCATGCGGTCCACTATAAAACCACCTCGCCCGCAGGTCTTGCGGGATGTCCCGGGTCTGTTGCGGACCGGCCGCAGCGGATCGACAGGCGGTGGCGTGGGCCGACCGGCGGCAGAGCCTCAGGCCGCGGGCTTGCGGGCGATCAGGGTCACGAAGGATTTGACGGTGTCGCCGGGTGCGGGGAAGTCACGCAGCTCGAACTGTTCCAGGGTCCAGCCGGCAAAGCGCTCGCGCAGCTGCTGCGCTGTCAGCAGGCAGTGGCGCTGCGGATCGAACATGTCCAGATAGCTCGTGCCTTCGACCAGCACATTGAGCACCATCACACCCCCGGGACGCAGCCGCTGCATCAGCTGTGTCAGCTGATGCAGCGCGCTGTCACAGTCCAGGAACATCAGCAGGCCGATGCAGACCACGCTGTCGAAATCAGCGCTGAGCTGGTAGGCCGACAGCTCGGCTTCGCGCGCATCGATGGCCAGGCCCTCGTCCTGCGCAAGCTGCTGCAGGTGGGCAATGGCCGTCGCACTGGCATCGAGGGCGAGCACCTCGCAACCTCGCCGCGCGGCCGCGAGGCTCAGCTGGCCCAGGCCGCAACCGTAGTCCAGCACGCGCCCCTGGAGCCAAGGCAGGGCGGCTTCTTCGAAGGGGTTGAGCGTGAGCTCCTGCTCGCGTACCTGGCGCTGGAACTGTCGCTCAAAGAAGTCGACGCTGTGGGATAGGCTCATGGCGCGAACTGTAAGCGATGGAGCGGTTCGGTTCGGCTTGCTGATGGCTGCTAAATACTGTATAAATAAACAGTCAAACAAGGCGACGCCATGAGCGAATTCAAGCTACCCCTGCACGCGCTCAAAGGTCGCGGTGCGGCCACCCGCAATGCGCATCGTTTCGAGCGGGACACACGTGCGGCTTATGACGACGGCTGGGGTACCTGGGACGAGGTGCTGGCCGACGAGGCGCCCAAGTGGCAGACCGAGATTCGCTGGGAGGACGCACGCAGCGCACTGGTGCGCAACGACTCGCCAGACATCGCTTTCGATCTGTCGGTCAATCCCTACCGCGGTTGCGAGCACGGCTGCAGTTACTGCTACGCGCGGCCCTCGCACAGCTATCTGGGCCTGTCGCCGGGGCTCGATTTCGAGCGCGTCATCATCGCCAAGCGTGGCCTCGCGCAGCGCCTGCGCGAGGAGCTGGCCGCGCCCGGCTACCGACCCAGCCATCTGGCCATCGGGACCGTGACGGACTGCTACCAGCCGGTGGAACGCGAACTCCAGCTCACGCGCGCGCTGATCGAGGTGCTGCGCGATGCGCGCCATCCCTTTGCGCTGGTCACCAAGTCCAGCGGGGTCGAGCGTGACCTCGACCTGATCGCCCCCATGGCGGCCGGTCAACTGGCCGCGGTCTACGTGACCATCACCACGCTCGATGGCGAGCTGGCGCGCCAGTTGGAGCCGCGCGCAGCCTCGCCGCAGCGGCGTTTGCGCACCATCCGCACCCTGGCCCAGGCCGGTGTGCCCGTGGGCGTGAGCGTGGCGCCGCAGATCCCCTTCATCAACGAAGACATGGAACAGGTGCTGGCCGCAGCCGCCGAGGCGGGCGCGAGGAGCGCCTTCTACACCGTGCTGCGCTTGCCCTGGGAGCTCAACGAAGTCTTCCAGCAGTGGCTGCAGCTGCATTACCCGCAGCGCGCGGCGCGCGTGATGGCGCGCATCCGCGAGATGCGCGGCGGCCAGGACTACGACAGCGACTGGGCCACGCGCATGCGCGGCAGCGGCCTGTGGGCCGATCTGATCGCGCAGCGCTTCCACAAGGCCTGCACGCGTCTGGGTCTGAACCGCGAGCGCATCGCGCTCGACCTCACGCAGTTCCGCCCCGGCCTGGCGGCAGGCCAGGGCAGCCTGTTCTGAGTGCTGTCAGCGGTAGGCCTGGTAGACGCGGGCGCTGCCGTCGCGCTGCACCAGCAGCACCTCGTAGGGATCCTTGTGGCCACCGTACGCCGGCCCGTCCATGCCCGGCGAGCCCACGGGCATGCCCGGCACGGCCAGGCCCAGGGCCTTCGGTTGCTCCTTGAGCAGGCGGTGGATCTCGCGTGCTGGCACGTGGCCCTCGAGCACATAGCCGCCCACCCGGCCTGTGTGGCAGGAGCCGTACTTGTCGGCCAGGCCCAGGCGGCGCCGCTGTTCGTCCTTGCGGGCGTGGGGGAGGTCGTGGGACTTCACGGCAAAGCCTTCGGATTCCAGGTGACGGATCCAGTCCTTGCAGCAGCCGCAGGTCGGCGTCTTCCAGACTTCGATCAGCGGGCGCGCGGCGGCAGGGTTCGCGAACAAGGGGCCGCCGAGGGCGCCCATGATCGTGGCCACGCCGCACTGCAGAAGCTTGCGTCGGGGCAGGCGGTCAACGGTGTGCGGGTTGGTGACCATGGCTCATCTCCGGTGTGTGCGGGTGGTGGGCGGTGTCGTAGCCGCGCAGGCTGTTGTAGCGTGAGATCTGCTGCGGAGTCATCAGCGCAGTCTGCGCGAGGTGGGTGCGCAGGTGCTCCGCGCGCAGGCGTGCGTGCTTCATGCCGGCATCCTGCGTCAGGCGTTGCAGTGCGTCGGCATCGATGCTGCGGCTGGCGAAGGCCTGGTCCAGGGCGCGCTCGGCGTCGATCAGTTCCCGACCCAGGCGCTGCGCCTCGCCACGGTGTCGGGCCATCAGCGCCTCGGATTGCTGGCGTTGCTGGTCGTCCAGTCCCAGTTCTGCTGCGAGTTCTAGCACGTGCAGCGGACCGGGATAGCCGTTGAGTTCGGCGGCCTTGGCGAAACCGTGGCCCTGACCCCGGGCATAGGCCTGCAGGTCCTGGGCCGACAGCGACTTGATGCCACGCTGCTGCTGGCCTGCATAGGCGGCATGGCGGTGGTCCGGGCCGGCCGCATCTGTCGCGGATGAGCTGCTGACGACGCGGATCGTCCCCTTCATCCCGGCCTGGAAGTGGCCCGCGATCAGGCAGGCGAACTCGAATTCACCCGCACGGTTGAAGGTCCAGATGATGTCGCCGGTCTTGCCCGGGGCGACGTGCACCATATGGGCATCATCATGGTCCATGGTGGGGTTCTTGAGCATGGCCTCGGCATGCGTCGCGAGCGTCTCGCGCGTGCCGATGACCAGTTCGTGCAGCAGCTTGCCGGCGTTGCGCACACGCAGGCGCACCGTCTCGCCCTGCTTCACCTCGACGCGGTCGGGCGTGAAGCGCATGTTGTCGGTCATGGTCAACGTGATGGTGCGCTGGACCTGGCGGGCCTCGCCGGCGATGCCCCAGGCTTGCTGGGTCTTGGCCGCGGTGTGGCTGTCCTGCGCGGCGCTGTCGTGTGACTTGTCGCCATGGGCCCAGGCCGGGCCGGTGGCCAGCAAGGCAGCGCAAAGAAGAAAGATGGGTGTTCTCATGATGAGCTCCAAGAGGGATCGGTTTACAGACCCTGCCGGCCCAGGCAGGGCGGCAGGATGGTTGGCCGGGCCGCGCTGGTGTCGCAGGGCCTGGCGTGGCGTCCGGTCTGTCGCCGTGACGCCGTGTCCGCGCAGCCCAGGGCTGCACGGCGGACGCACCTCGGGTATGAAGCTCAGGCGATGGGGGGTTTGAGGCCGGGGACCGGGTCGGCGCTAACGGGTGTCACCAGCCGGGCCTGGGGCGGTGCGTGGCCGGCCGGAGCCGGCACGCGGGTCAGCATTGCGCCGGGCAGCGCGGTGACATGGCAGACCGTGCAATCGCCGCACGCATGATCGGCTTGCATTCCGTCTGCAGGGGCGGCGGGGGTGGCGTGGTGGTCCGTGCGGTCGGCGGCGGCATGCTGCCGGGCTACATGGCAGTCGGGCATGGCCGCCTGGTGCCTGACGGGGGGCGTGTCCATGCGGGTGCGTTCCAAGGCCATGACGTCGCCCAGACCGGCGCGCAGGGGCAGCAGGGCCATCATCAGGATCACAAGTACGACGCGCATGGCGGGAATGATACGGCGGGTTCCAGGAAAGTTCCCCTGGTTTGTGCTTGTCGCCATGACGCTGGCTAGGACGTACCGAACAGGCCCAGGCTGCGCGGTGCCTGCGCGAGCAGGCGTTCGATCTCCGGTGCAGGCACCGGCCGCGAATAGAAGTAACCCTGCGCCGCGTCGCAGCCGAAGGCCCGCAGCTGGTCGCGGATCTGCTCGGTTTCCACGCCTTCGGCCAATGTACGCAGATTCAGGCTGTGCGCCATCTGGATGATGGCGCGCACGATGGCCGCGTCTTCGGGATCGCTGGCGAGGTCGCGCACAAAGCCCTGATCGATCTTGAGCTGGTCGATGTCGAGCTGCTTGAGGTAGGCCAGGCTGGAGTAGCCGGTGCCGAAGTCGTCGATGGCCAGTTTCACGCCCAGCTGCTTGAGTGCGCGCACGCTGGAGAGCACGCTCTCCACGTTCTGGATCAGGATGGATTCGGTGAGTTCCAGCTCCAGCTGGCCCGGTGGCAGGCCCGAGGCCTCCAGCGCCCGCAGCACCGATTGCTCGACCTGGCCGCGCTTGAACTGGATGGCCGAGAGGTTGACCGCCAGCGTCAGCGGCGGCAGGCCCGCGCGCTGCCAGCGCATGGCCTGCTGGCAGGCCTGCTGCAGCACCCAGTCACCCATAGGCACGATGAGCCCGCTCTCCTCTGCCACGCCGATGAAGCGCCCAGGGGGTACCAGACCCAGCTCCGGGTGCTGCCAGCGGATCAGCGCCTCGACGCCGGTCAGCATCCCGCTGGCCAAGTCGTACTGGGGCTGGTAGTGCAACAGGAACTCGTCGCGTTCCAGTGCCCGGCGCAGACCGTTGCGCATCAGCAGGTGTTCGCCGGCCTCGGCGTCCATGGTGGGGTCGAAGAAATGGTAGACGTTGCGCCCCGCCTCCTTGGAGCGGTACATGGCCATGTCGGCCTTCTTGCGCAGGGTCTCGAAATCGCGCCCGTCCTGCGGGCCGATGGCCACGCCGATCGAGGCCGAGGTCGCGAACTCCTGCTGCCCCAGCTGCACGGGCTCCTGCAGCTTGTCCATGATCTTGAGCACCAGTGCCGCCACCACCTCGGTGTCGGGCAGATCGCCGAGCATCAGCAGGAACTCGTCGCCGCCTTGACGGCTGATGGTGTCGCTGTCGCGCACGCAGGCACGCAGGCGGCGTGCCACCTCGCGCAGCAGCTCGTCACCAGCCGCATGGCCCAGCGTGTCGTTGAGGGTCTTGAAGTTGTCCAGGTCCAGGTAGACCAGGGCGATGCGGGTCTGGTGGCGGTCGGCCTGGGCCATGGCCTGCACGAAACGGTCCTGCACCAGCAGGCGGTTGGGCAGGCCGGTCAGCGCGTCGTGGTAGGCCAGGTACTCGATGCGCTGCTCGGCGGCCTTGCGGTCCGTGATGTCCGAGCCCACGCCGCGGTAGCCGCGGAACGCGCCCTGCTCGTCGAAGATGGGTGTGCCGCTGATGCTGAAGGTGCGCACCATGCCCTGGCTGTCGCGCACCTGGTAGATGAAGTCGTGGAAGGGCTCGTGCCGGTGCAGCAGCGCGCGGTGCTGGTCCCAGCCCGCCTCGTCGGGTGAGACCACGGGCTGGTCCCAGCGGGTGCGCCCGATGTGCGGCACCATGTCGGCCCCGTAGATGCCGCGCGAGACCTGGGTGAAGCGGAAGGCCTCGTCCTGTTCCCAGAACCAGTCGGTCGAGAGCTCGGCCAGGCTGCGAAAGCGCGCCTCGCTCTCGCGCAGCGTCTGCTGCTGGCGGTCGAGCCGGCCGACCATGTCGTTGAAGGCCTGTACCAGGGTGCCGATCTCGTCGTCGCGTTGCAGTGCGAGCTGGCGCTGCGGGCCCGGCCGGTCGTGCAGCGACCGTACATGCCGGGTCAGGGTGTCGAGTGGCGCCAGCGCACGGCGCATGATCAGGCCGATCAGCACCACCACCACCAGCGTGCCTGCGGCAATGCCCAGCAGCAGGATGTTGCGCGTCTGCTGCAGCGGTTCCTCGGCCTCGGCCACAGGCAGGTTCACGCTGAGCAGCCAGGGCACCGTGCTCAGGTGCTTGAAGCTGCTGATCACCTCCTCGCCGCGCGAAGTCATGGTGGTGTCGCTGCCCTCGAAGCCGGCCACCGCGCGGTCGACCAGCGGGTTGAGCCCGGGCTGCACGATGGGCTGGAGGATGCGTTGCGGGTTGCGATTGGTGATGAAGATGCGATCGCGTGTGAAGAGGGAGATGTAGCCGGTGCGCCCGAGCTTGACGTGGTTCAGATCGGAGAGGAAGTTTCGCCCTTCGAGCTCGATGCTGCCGTGCAGTCGCCCGACCATGTCGCCCCGGCCGTCGAACAACGGGATGCCGATGGTGATGGCCGGCCGCCCCTGGGCGCGTGCCGAGGCGAAGGGGCGTGAGATGTAGGGTTGCCGGGTCGTGGAAACCACCTGGTAGGCGTCGAGGTAGCTCACATCGCGCCCGCGCCGGTCGGGCAGGTAGGGTGATTCGGCGATCAGCTGGCCATCTTCAGAGAGCAGGATCAGGCCGTTGCTGAAGATGGCCCGCAAGGCGGTCTGCCGGTCGAGGAAGGACTGGGCCACGCGTGCGTCGGCCAGCGCCTCGGGCGGCAGGTCACGGGCCGTGAGCTGCAGCAGCTCCTGGCTCAGTCTCAGCTTGTCGTCCAGGGCCTTGGCCAGCGTGCTGGCCAGCAGGAACTGCTCCTGGTAGAGACTCTCGCGGAAGTTCCGGTCGAAATGGCGCAGGGTGAGCCAGGTCAGCAGGCCGGCAAAGACGATGAAAAGCAGGGCAACCGCCAGGACCACCCGGGTCTTGAGGCTGGTCAGACGCAACCAGAGCAAACGCATGGCGTATATATACCCGCATTCGCGAAGCTTACGTCAGGGCCGCACCCCCGGGGACTCCATGGGCAGACCCTGCGAGCGGTTCGCGAGATAGAGCTCCAGCGCCACGAGCTCGGGCGCGCCCAGCGGCCAGGGCTGTGCGCGCACGCCGGCCATGCAGTTGCGCAGCCGCCGCTGCAGCGAGCCCAGCCCTTGCCACTCCAGCCGGTACTGCGGGTAGCTGTTCGGATGCGCTTGCGGAATCCGCGTGCCGCCCAGGCGCTGGCCCCAGCGCTGGTCATGGCATTGCGCGCAGGACAGGTTGAGCTGGCCCATGCGCTGCACATAGAGCTGGCGACCGTGTTCGCGCACGTGCTGCAGCCGCGCATCGTCGGGAGGATTCAGGGGCAGGCCACGCGACTGCAGCGCCACCAAGGCTTCGAGAGCCAGCAGTTCCTCGCTGTCGAGCGACCAGGCTGTGGCCTGCTGCTGCTGTGTGCGACAGCGCTGGATGCGCTGCGCCAGGTTGAGCGCCCCCCGCTGGGCGCATCGAAGGCCGGATAGCGTGCCGCCACACCCCGCAGGCGCTGTACCTCGCCGTGGCAGCTCGCGCAGGCGCGTTGCTGCACACCCGCCGGCTGCTGCCAGAGCTGTGCGCCCTGTTGCACCCAGAGCATGGCCGGGTTGCGCGTGTCGTCGCGCTGCATGGCCTGCAGGTCCGGGCTCATGGCTTCGGCATCGGAGCGGCGCTGCTCGGGCGCCAGCTGGGCCTGCAGCGTGCCCGCCAGCAGCAGCGTGAGCCAGGCGGCACGGCACGGCCTCATGCGACGGTGATCGTCACGCTCTCGCTGTGACGAAAACCCTGCTCACCCTCCCAGCTCAGGCGCAGCGTGCCGCTGGCCACGGCCACGGTGTGGAAGGCGATCAGCGGGTTGGCCGAGATCGCAGGCGAGAACTCGGCGGCAAAGACCAGCGCATCGTTGTAGTGGCAGCTGAAGCGCGTGATGATGTTGCGCGGCAGGCGCCGGCCATCGGCTCCGGGGCGGAAACCCGACTCCATGGGGTGGCCGATGATGGCGCTGATCCCGATCACCTCGCCAGGGTGCGCGGTCTTCGGCACCTTGATGAGAGTGCGCGCGCTCACTGCAACTCCTCCAGGCAGGCCGCGAGCGCGACGATGACTTCCACCGTCTGCTGCCAGCAGCTGCCGTCGCTCAGGCGTGCCACGGCCGTGAGCTTTTGCGTGGTGGCCAGGCGGATGCGTGTGCTCACCTGCGCCTTGCCCGCGCGCGGGCCCAGCTGGCAGCGGAGCACATCGGCCTGCGGGTTGCGCTCGTTGAAGACGGCGATGGCCACCACATGATCGGACTCCGTCATAGGGCTGTCCACCCGCACGCCCAGCGGCACAGTGTTGCCGTTGTCCACCAGGGCGGCGATGTCGATCTGCACGCGCCCACTCTGCACGGGCATGCCGCCGGCCCAGGCGCGCACCGCGTCCTGCAGCTGGGTGTTGGCCAGTGCCGGGCGCAGCAGCAGCCAGCCGGTGAGGCCGGTGGTGGTCTGCAGCAGCTGACGGCGTTCCATGCGTTTCAGTCTCTCAGTGTCATCAGCCAGGCGATCACGTCCTCGATCTGCTGCGCGTCGAGAATGGTGCGGCCCTGCCAGCGTGCACCCACGCGCGTGAGGCCTTCGCTGCGGTAGTAGGCCGGCATGATGCTGTCCGGGTTGAAGTGTTGTGGATTGACGAGCCGCAGGCGCAGTTGCGCGGCATTCCAGCGCGCCCCGGCGCCGGCGAGGTCCGGCGCGAGATTTCCCTGGAAGCGTTCCTCGGGGATGGGGCCGCCATGGCACAGCAGGCACAGGCCCTCGCTGCGGCTGGCCGCGATGGCACGCCCGCGCAGGGCGTCACCTGTCTTGCCTTCGAGCGCCGCGGGAATGCCGTCGTCCACCACCGTCACGGCCCCGCCCGCCAGGGGCAGGGCCAGCACGGTGGCGGCGAGCAGCAGCTTCATGTGCGCCTGAGGTCCTGGCTCTTGAGCGGCAGCTCGCGGATGCGCTTGCCCGTGGCGGCGAAGATAGCGTTGAGCACGGCGGGGGCGGCCACGGCGATCGTGGGTTCGCCCACGCCACCCCAGAAGCCGCCCGAAGGCATGACGATGGTTTCCACCGGTGGCATGTCGGCCAGGCGCATGACGGGGTAGGTGTCGAAGTTCTTCTGCTCCACCGCCCCGTCCTTGACCGTGATCTCGCCGAACAGCGCGGCCGACAGGCCGTAGACGAAGGAGCCCTCGACCTGGGCCTCGATCTGCTGCGGGTTCACGGCGTGGCCGCAGTCGGTGGCAGCGACGATGCGGTGGATCTTGAGCTGGCCCTCGGCACTGACCGAGACCTCGGCACAGGCCGCCACATAGCTGCCGAAGCCCATGGTTTGCGCCAGGCCGCGGTACACGCCCGCAGGGGCGGGGCTGCCCCAGCCCACACGCGCGGCCACGGCATCGAGCACGGCCAGGTGCTTGGGATGGTTGGCCATGAGCTTGCGCCGCAGCGCCAGCGGGTCCTGCTGGGTCGCGTGGGCGATCTCGTCGAGGAAGCACTCGAGGTAGATCGCGTTCTGGTTCAGGTTCACGCCGCGCCAGAAGCCCGCGGGCACATGCGGGTTGCGCATGGCGTGCTCGATCAGCAGGTTGGGGAAGCTGTAGCCGATGGAGGCCTCGGGGCCGCTGGCGTTGAGGCCCTGGTAGACCACCATGTCCTTGCCGTCGCGCATGGCCTGCGGCGCCACCGTGGCCAGGATGGACTGGCCCGAGATGCGCATGTGCAGGCCAGTGATGTTGCCCTGCTCGTCCAGGCCCGCGCTAAGCTTGGCGGCGGTGATCGGGTGGAAGAAGCAGTGCTGCATGTCTTCCTCGCGCGACCAGATCAGCTTGATCGGCGTACCCGGCATGGATTTGGCAATCGTGACGGCCTGGGTGATGTAGTCGCTGCGTCCGCGCCGGCCGAAGCCGCCGCCGAGCAGCTGCTTGTAGACCTCGCACTGCGAGGCCGGCAGGCCCGCGGCCTCGGCCGTGGCGGCCAGCGCCGCCTCACCGTTCTGCGTGCCCACCCAGACCTCGCAGCGCTGCGAGGTCCAACGTGCGGTGGCGTTCATGGGCTCCATGCAGGCATGGTTCTGGTAGGGGTAGCCGTAGATGGCCTTGATGCGGCGCGGCGCGGCCGTGATGGCGGCCACGGCGTCGCCCTTGCTGTTGCCCACTGAGGTGGCGGGCGCCGACAGGTCCAGGCCGCCGCGCACCATGGCGTGGATGTCGGCCTGCGAGACCGCGGCGTTGGGCCCGTAGTCCCATTCGATCTGCAGGGCGTCGAGCGCGGTTTTGGCCGTCCACCAGCTCGTGGCTACCACGGCCACGGCGCTGGGGCCGACCTGCACCACCTTCTTTACGCCCAGACGGCGCATGATGACGGCGCCGTTGAAGCTCTTGACCGTGCCGCCGAAGACCGGGCAGTCCTTGATCGCCGCGCTGAGCATGCCCGGCAGCTGCAGGTCCATGCCGTAGTCCTGCTGGCCCGTGGTTTTGCGGAAGGTGTCCAGGCGCAGCATGCGCTGGCCCGCGATCTTCCAGTCCCTGGGGTCCTTGAGCACCACGCTGGCCGGATCGGGCGGCGTGAGCCTGCCGGCGGCGGAGGCCACGCGGCCGTAGAGCGTCTTGCGCCCGGTCGGTGTATGCGTGATCACGCCGCGGGTTACGCTGCACTCGGCCACCGGCACGCCCCAGTTCTCGGCCGCCGCCTGCAGCAGCATCATGCGCGCCATGGCACCGCCCTTGCGCACATAGTCGTGCGATTCGCGGATGCCGCGGCTGCCACCGGTGGCGAAATTGCCCCAGATGCGCTGGCGCGCCAGGTTCTGGCCCGGTGTCGGGTACTCGGTGGTCACGCGGCGCCAGTTGCATTCGAGTTCTTCGGCCACGAGCTGGGCCAGGCCGGTGAGCGTGCCCTGGCCCATTTCCGAGCGCGCGATGCGGATCACCACGGTGTCGTCGGGTTTCACGACCACCCAGGCGTTGATCTCGGGTGGCAGGTCCGCGGCCTGGGCCAGCGGCACATGAAAGCCCACCATCAGGCCGCCGGCCGCCGCGCCGGTGGTGGCCAGGAAACCGCGGCGTGTGACGCCGTCCTGCTGCAGCGCGCTCATGACAGGCCTCCTTCGGCCTGCAGACCGTCGGCAGCCGAGACCCGCCGGCGTACCACGCCCTGGGCGGCCACCTTGATCGCCGCGCGCACCCGGTTGTAGGTGCCGCAGCGGCAGATGTTGGTGATGGAAGCGTCGATGTCGGCGTCCGTGGGGTTGGGCTTGTCCTTGAGCAGGGCGCTGACGGCCATGATCATGCCGCTCTGGCAGAAGCCGCACTGCGGCACATCCATGAGTTGCCAGGCGCGTTGCACCGGATGCGTGCCGTTGCGTGAGAGACCTTCAATCGTCACGACCTGCTGCGTCTCCTTGAGCGCGCGCAGCGGCATCACGCAGCTGCGCACCGCATTGCCGTCGATGTGCACCGTGCAGGCGCCGCACTGGGCGACGCCGCAGCCGTATTTGGTGCCGGTCAGCCCGAGCTGTTCGCGCAGCACCCACAGCAGCGGGGTGTCGGGGGCGGCGTTGAACTCCTGTTCCTCGCCGTTGACATTGATTTTGGCCATGCTTCTTTCTCCTCCGTCGGGGCACGTTGTTTTATACGGGATTTCCTGGGCCGCTGCACTTGCACCCGTGCAAGTGCGCACGGTGTAAATGGCGAGGGTTTACCCGGGTGGCGGCGCGTTCAGCCTGCGAGCTGCGTGCCGGCCTTGTCCAGCCAGAGCTGCAGGCTGTCGAGCAGATCGCGCTGGCTGAAGGAGCAACTCTCTTCCGAGAACAACGCGCTGGATTCGAGCCGGTCCAGCAATCCCAGCAAGACCTCGGTGTAGCGTGCTGGCAGTGCGGCCAGCAAGGCATCCTGCGCGCGCGCCAGACGGCAGAAGGCGGCGGTGGTGCCCGGGTCGGTGCGCAGGGCATCGAGCCCGAGCTGCAGGGGGGTAAGCAAGGGATGGTTCATGGATAGCGGGTCATGGTGCGGTGCAGACCCTTGCGTGCGCACTCGTACTGCCCGTCCTCGCAGGGGGCTCGGTAGTCGAGGCTGCCCGACAGCAGCAAGGCATGCGCGCCGGCCACACAGGCCAGCGTGAGGAGGGCCGTGACCAAGGCCTCCCTGGGGTGGTGGGTGAAGAGGCTGTAGGGCGCGCACAGGGCCAGGCTGGCGAGTGCGGCAGCAATGACCAGCGTGCCCATGTCGGGATTGTTGAAGTGCTGCCATTCGGCGTACAGCAGGTAGGCGGCATCGGCCGTCACGGCCAGCACCAGCAGGATGGCCAGGGCCGATGGCCAGGTGGTGCCGGGCTGTGCGACGGGGCCGCTGGGCCTGCCGGGTTTCATGGTGGGCATGTCAGGCTCGCGCGGGTCAACTGGACCGGGGCCGGGTCGGCAGGTACTGGCCGGCCGTCACGCCCATGGAGACATAGATGCTGGTCACGGCCTCCACGCCGATCTCGGCCGCTTCCACCCAGGCGGCTGGCACGAAGAGCAGGCCGCCGCCCACGGGCACAGGCGCGGTCGGCACGAGCACGCCGAAGTAGGGCTGACCACCCAGCAGCACCGGCTCGGGCGTGGACAGCAGGCCCAGCACGGCCGTGCCCGGTTCTTCGCCACGCCCGCCGAAATGCAGCCAGACCGGGCTCATGGACTTGAGCCCCGGCGCCTGCGATTGCGAAAACAGTGCCACGAGCTTCTGGATCACGTCGTAGACCGTGCGCACCACGGGGATGCGCTGCACCAGGGCATTGACGGCACGCGCCAGCCCTCGCTCCAGCCCGGCTTCCGTCAGCAGGCCCAGCAGGTAGATGCAGGCCAGCAGCAGGAGCAGGCCCAGGACATAGCCCAGCAGCTCGGAGCCCGTGCCGCCCAGGCCCAGGTGCACCAGCAGGCGGCCAAAGCCGCTTTGCGGCCCGAGCCAGGTCGAGAGCAGGCTCAGCGCCCAGCCGATCAGGATCAGTGTGGCCGCCAGCGGCAGCATGGCCAGCAGGCCGGTGAGCAGGGTGCGCAGGGGATGGCGGAACTGGAGCTTCATGAACGAACTGTAGCCGGTGTGGCCACCATGGCGTCAACTAAGTCACGCTGCGAGAGGCTTTTTTGCTATCAAATTTGTACGGCAGGGCCTTGCTGGGGCACAATCCGGGCCATACCCTGCTTATCCACGTTGGAGTTCCCCATGAAAAAACCGTCCCGCGGCTTCACGCTGATCGAACTGGTCATCGTGATCACCATCATCGGCATCCTGGCCGCTATTGCGCTGCCGCGTTACATCGCTGTTCAGCGTGATGCACGCATCGCCAAGATTCAGGGCGTGCTCGGCGCGATCCGCTCAGCGTCGGCACTCGCTCGGGCTCGTTGCGAGCTGGATCAGGCGCTGGTTCCTGCCGGCACCTGTACCGCCACTGGCGGCACTGCCAACATGGATGGCCAGAACATCACCATGATCAACCGCTATCCCACGGCCAACGCGGCGGGCATTGTTGCGGCAGCCAATTTGAATGCAACGAACGACGGGTTGACGATCTCGGCTGGTGGCGCTGGCGCTGGTGCCACAATTACGTTCGATGTCGTGGGCGCCCCGACCCCGGCCCAATGCCGTGTGAGCTATATCGCCCCCGCTGCTGCGGGCGCAGCTCCGACGATCAACCCGCCAACTCTCACCGGCTGCTGATCCTTCCCGACTCCCTGCAAGGGGCTGGTCACGGCGGGCACAATGCCTGTCATGACCAGCCCCTTGTTCTTGCCCCCGCTCACACCGCCCGCCGAACTCGACGCGACCCTGCAGCGCCAGGGGCATGCGGTGCTGGATGCGGCGGCCGTGGCCTGGCTCAGCGGCAGCACCGCGGATGAACTGCAGGCTTTGCAGCCCTACTGGGACGCGCTGCCCCCCGACACCTTTCTCAAGGACGGTGGCCGCTACCGGCGCCGGCGCCACTCCTGCTTCGTGCTCGACGGCGAGACGTTGAGTCAGGTGCCGCACCGGCCGCACTGGCAGCCGCTCGAATACAACGCCCTGCATGGCGGCATGCAGCGCCTCTTCGAACCCATGGAAGCTGCCATGGTGGCGCAGCCTGCCTGGGGCCGGCTGCTGCGCTGGCTGGGGCGCACGGCCAGCGCGCTCAAGGGCGCGCAGCGCTGGTACATCGAGGCCCATCCCTTCCGCATCGACACCACCGACGGCATCGGCCGGCCCACGCCCGAGGGTGCGCACCGCGACGGTGTGGACCTGGTGGCGGTCTTTCTGGTGCAGCGCCGTGGCGTCAAGGGCGGCGAGACGCGTGTGTTCGAGGCCGCGGGGCCGCAGGGCCAGCGCTTCACCTTGGCCGAGCCCTGGTCCGTGCTGCTGCTCGACGATGCGCGCGTGATCCACGAGACCACGCCCATCCAGCCCGTCGATGCGCCGGCCTACCGTGATACGCTGGTCGTCACGCTGCGCACCCACGCCTTCCAGGGCGAGGACACGGCGCGCTGAGCGCAAGGAGGCATCACCATGTTCAAGCACATCCTGATCCCCGTCGACGGCTCGCCCACGGCGCAGAAGGCCGTGGAGAAGGCGGTGGGCCTGGCCCGCGCCTTCGGCAGCCAGACCACGGCCATCTACGTGATCGATCCCTATCCCTTCACCGGCCTGGGCAGCGACTTTGCCTACGGCCAGGCCGAGTACCTGAGCGCCGCCCATGCCGAAGCGGCCGAGGCCACCGAGGCCGCGCGCGCTGCGCTGGCGGCAGCCGGCGTGGCGGTGCAGACCGAGGTGGTCGAGTCGCACGCCGTCTGGCGCGGCATCACCGAGACGGCCAATGCGCGCGGCGCCGACCTCATCGTCATGGGCTCGCACGGCCGCCGCGGCCTGGAAAAGCTGGTGCTGGGCAGCGTGGCGCAGCGCGTGCTGGCCCATGCAACGCAGCCCGTGCTGATCGTGCGCGACTGAGCCTGGCCGTTCGCCTGCAACTAGCCGCGCCGCCGCGCCTGCATCTCCTGCCCTATGGCGGTCTGCTGAGCGGCATCCATGCCGGCCTGCGCCCCGGGAAAGACCAGCGTCTCTTCCACCGGGATATGCCCGGCATAGAGCTGCGCAAAGCGCGCAGCCTGCGCGCGCAGCCCGGCATCGGGCGTGTCGCCGGCTTCGGGTTCACGCCAGCGCAGCAAGGTGGGCCGTAGCGCGGCCCACAGCGTTTCCATCTCGCGGTGTTCGGCCTGCAGGCGGTGCACCACGGCCTGCAGGGCCGCGTTCTCGCCCGCGAGCAGGGGCGGGAAGACGTGCAGCTCCTCGTCCTGGTGGTGCAGCGGTGCGGCCAGATCGAAGTAGCGCAGCACATCGGCTGCGGCCGAGCGGCTCTGGGCATCGTGGCCGTTCTGCGCCACGTGGGCGATCAGGCGATCAAGCAGATCCAGCGTGCGCTGCACACGCTCATGGCAGGCGGCAAGCATCTCGTAAGGCTGCTCAAAGCCCGCGGCCGGACTGTTGAAGCCGGGCAGGGGGTGGCCCGGGGCGCTCATGGGTCAGCTCGCGGGCTTGGGCGCGGTCAACTCGGCCAGCTGCTTGCGCAGGGCTTTCTCTTCGTTGAAGCGCCTGGTCGCATCGCGCGCCACGGCCAGCGAGCCGATCATCTGGCCGCTTTCGTCGCGCACCATCTCGAAACTCATGTCCACGTAGATGAACTCTTCCGTCTTGTGCAGTGAACGCGTGATCATGGAGGTGCGCCCGGGCTTGACGCCGCCGCGCGCAATGGCCTGGTCGAAGCCTTCCCAGTGCGCCTTGCGCATGCGCTCTGGGATGATCATGTCCAGGCTCTGGCCCACGGCCTCGGCCGCGGACCAGCCGAAGACCTTTTCGGCGCCGCCGTTCCAGACCTGGATCACACCCTTGAGGTCGCAGAAGATCAGCGCCTCGGGCATGCTGCGCAGGATGTGGGCGGCGGTGGATTCAAGGGTGGAATGGGACATGCGTGGCTTCCTTCTTCGGGTCGGTGACAGGGCAGTCTAGCGCAGTGACATGCCCCTGACGGCTCCATAGTTCGAGAGAACTAGGGGCGCCCGTCCATGTCTTTCAGCTTATTCAGGGCATTCAGCCGCACTGCCCCACATAGCCGCAGGCGGTGCAGAAGTCGCAGCCGTCTTTCTTGATGACCGTGGGGTTGCCGCATTCAGGACAGGGGCGGCCCGCCATGGCCGCGGGCTCATCGGCGTCGATGCGTTCCCCCGGGGCTTCGAGCACACCCATGTCCCGCAGGGGGTAACCTGCTTCGTCCAGCACGCCCAGCATGGCGTAGCGGTGGATGATGAGGCGCGCCAGGTAGGCCACGGTCGAGGGCCAGGTCTGCTGGCGGCGCTCGCCATGCGGCAGGCCCGGCACGAAGGCCATGAAGGAGCCCAGGGGCTCGGCGTAGTTGAGCAGCTTGCGCAGCTTCATGCCGATCCAGGCCGGGTCCACCACGCGCATGTCCAAGGAAAGGATGCGCGCCAGCCCGTCGAGTGCGCGCGGGTAGTTGCCCGAGAAACCCACGGCGCAGGGCCGCGTCACATTGCCGTCCGGGCCGGGCAGCGTGACTTCCTTGAGCGTGAGCGTGAAGGCCTCGCCCGTGGCCGGGTTGTCGATGTCCACTGCCCAGGCCAGCGTGCCCGAGGGGCCGGTCTGCGGTTCCTCGCGGCTGAACATGGCGTCGAGCACGGGGGTGGCTGGGGCCGGCGCGCCCTTGGACCGCTCGCGCCACACGCCCAGCTGCTCGCAGCGCCAGCGCACCACGGCTGCCGTGGCCGCCACCACGCCGGGGAAGAGCCGGCGTTCGCCGTGCGGCGGGAATGGCATCTCGAAGGAGCGCTCTTCGGCCACCGTGGCCAGCGCATCCAGCTTGAGCTTGAGCCAGGCGGAGTCGTTGGCGCGCAGGTCCATGGACAGCGTCTTGGCCAGCGCGCCCAGGCCGCGCGGTTGCTCGGCCCCGTTGACCCAGACCTCAAAGGGCTGGGCCGGCCCACCCTCTTCACCCGGCAGCTCGCCGACGAAGAGCGCGAACTCGCCGTAGGAGTGGCGCACCATGAAACTCCAGGCCAGGTTGCCCCCGGGCAGCTCGGGCCGGCCCGGCCAGCGCAGCGAGGCCAGCACGGGCGCGGGCAG